>JADCHX010000023.1 GCA_020248265.1 Rhodocyclaceae bacterium | reverse complement strand
TGGTGCTGACGGGGCCTGCCTGGGCTCAGTCGTCGCCGGAGGCCTGGCCCTCGCGACCGGTACGCTTGGTCGTGCCCTACGCGGCGGGTGGTGCGACCGACGTGCTCGGCCGGCTGTTCGCGGCGCGTCTCGCGGAGACGCTCGGCCAGCCGTTCGTGGTCGACAACCGACCGGGTGCCGCTGGCATGATCGGCGCCGAGATGGTGGTCAGGGCTGCGCCCGACGGCTACACGCTCGCCTTCGTGCCGTCTGCCTACGCGGCGTCGCTCGCCCTCTACAAGTTGAGCTGGGATCCGGCGCGGGCGGTGGCACCCATCGGCATCGTGGCCACCGGGCCGCTGGTGCTCGGGGTGCATCCCGGCGTGAAGGCTGGCAGCGTGCGCGACCTGATCGAACTCGCCAGGGAGAAGCCGGGATCCATCAACTTCGGATCGGCCGGCACTGGCGGATCCCTGCATCTGGCCGGCGAGTTGTTCCTTCAGCTCGCACGCGTGGACATGTCTCACGTGCCCTACAAGAGCGAGGCCCCCGCGTTGAACGATCTGGTCGGTGGACACATCCAGGTGCTGTTCTCCTCGGCGATCGTGATGCTGCCGCAGGCCCGTGCCGGGAAGGTGCGGGCGCTGGGCGTCACCAGTGCGAAGCGCTCGCCCGCCGCTCCCGAACTGCCGACCATCGGGGAGACGGTGCCCGGCTACGACGTGACCCAGTGGTTCGGCATGTGGACAGCGGCGGCGGTGCGCCGTGACACCGTCACTCGCGTGAACCAGGCGCTGGGGCGCATCGTGCGCATCCCCGAAGTCCAGGAGCGGCTGCGCGCCGACGGCTTCGAGCCGGCTCAAGGCAGTCCGGAGGATTTCGCACGGACCATGGCCGAGGAGACTGCGCTGTGGGCGCGGGTCGTGAAAGCCGGGAATATCCGGGTGGAATGATCCGGTGGCAGGGTGCCGCGCCAGCGGCGGCGCATGAAAGGTCAGGCACCGTTGCATCGTGTACGACTGGCCGGACTGTACAGCGTCGGTTTTTCTTGGGAAACTTGAGGGCTTTCCGACTACGGCGACGACCAAGATGCGTTTCTCACTATCCCGGAACATCCTTTCGATGCGAGCACTGCTCGCCGCGGCGGTTGCATTGCTGGCCGGTTGCGCAGCGACGCCGAGTGGCCCGCTGGAGCTGACCGAGACACAGACGATCACTGCCGTTGTCGAGGCGATCGACATGCCCAGCCGCGTCGTCGTGCTGCGCGCGGCGGATGGTCGCTCGGCCGTGTTCGAAGCGGGGCCGCAGGTGCGCAACCTGGCCCAGGTGCGCAAGGGTGACAAGGTCGTCATCCGCTTCCAGGAGGCGTTGCTCGCGGAAGTGGTGAAGCGCGGCACCGGAACGACTGGCGCCGGCGCGCTTGCGGCCCGCACCGAGCCGGGGCAGCGGCCTGGCGCACTGGTGGCGACGGAAACGAGCGTCGTGGTCACGATCTACGAGGTCGATACCATCGGTAACGTCGTCGAGTTCACCGGGCCGAAGGGCTTCAACCGGCGGATCAAGGTCAACGACCCGAAAGCACGTGAGTTCCTGCGCACTCTCAAGAAGGGCGACGAGGTGGAAGTTCGCTATCGCGAGGCGATGGCAGTCAGCGTCGAGCCGGCGAAGTAGGTCGGCGGCGGCAGGGCCCCGGCGCAGGCCGGGACTGCAGGACAGCGCAGAAAGCGGCGAGCAGCGTTTGCGCCGCTTTCTGTCATTTTGCTGCTGGAGAATCCGGACTTGCTCAGGCACGCCGGATGCCGCTTTCCGGTGGGGCTGCGCAGCGAGCATCGACCCATCGATCCATTGACACGCCTGGATACATGAATGAGCAACCCTGAAGCGCAGCAATTGCCCACCACTGGTGTCGTCGAGTCCCGGCTCGGAAAGATCGAGCTGACGAACGGCTATCCGACGGACGCGACCGCCAAGAGCATCTTCGACGAGATCGATTTCCAGCGCGGCTGCCAGGCCTATCTCTGGGCGCTGCCGCTCATGGCCATGCAGCAGTGGCAGGCGGAGCAGCGCGAGAAGTTCGGTGCAGGCAATCTGGATTTCGTCGACTACCTCACGTTCACGGACAAACTCGGCCTGCTCACCGCCAACGCCACGACCCCGTACATCATGGCGTTCCCCAGCATGGAGGGCATGGGCCCGCTGGTGATGGAAATTCCTGCCGGTCCGACGGCCGGCGGTGTCGTCGATTTCTGGCAGCGACCGATCACGGATTCCGGACAGACCGGACCCGACAAGGGCGCGGGTGGCAAGTACCTCATCCTCGGGCCGAACGACCCGGAAATGCGTCCGGATGGTTATCACGTCTTCCGCTCGTCCACGGTCAACGTCTGGGTCGCGCACCGCGTACTCGAGCCCGATCCCGAAAAGGCGATGGCGCTGGTGGCAGCCATACGCATCTATCCCTACAGCCAGCGCGAGAATCCGCCGCTGGCCGTGCACATCAGGCCGAATGGCCGCAAATGGAGCGGGACACAGCCCACCGGGCTGGCCTACTGGGAGGGACTGTCCAGGATCATCAACGAGGAGCCCGTACACGAACGCGACCGGATGATCATGGGAATGCTCCAGCCGCTGGGGATCGAGAAGGGCAGGCCCTTCAACCCGGATGCACGGCAGACGAAGACGCTCATCGAAGCGGCCCGCGTCGGCGAGGTGATGGCGCGCACGATCGGCTACGAAAAGCGCTTCCACGGCGCGAAGGTCTGGCCGGGCAAGCAGTGGGATCTTTCGCTGTTCCTGGAAGAAACCAACCAGGAGGCTGCGCACCATACGCAACTCGACGAGCGCACGTCGTGGTTCTACGAGGCGGTCGGTGTCTCTGTCGGCATGATGGGGCGCACGGTGGGACTCGGCCAGGTCTACCTGGAATCGTCGAAAGACAGCCAGGGACGTTGGCTCGAGGGCAGCGAAAACTATGCACTGCACGTGCCACCCGATGCGCCTGTGGTCCAGTTCTGGTCGTTCACGGTCTATGACAATGAAACGCGCTGCTTCGTCGATACGGGCGTGCAACCGGATCGTTCGTCGCGCGACAACATCGTCAAGAATGCCGACGGCTCGGTCGACCTGTACTTCGGGCCGCAGGCGCCTGCCGGAAAGCCGGAGTCGAACTGGATCCAGACGATCCCCGGCAAGGGCTGGTTCACGTACTTCCGACTGTATGGGCCGACCCAGCCTTACTTCGACCGCTCCTGGGTACTTCCAGACATTGAACGGGTGTAGACCATGACTACCAACGCGCTTGCGGCACTGGGCCTTTCCGAGAAGGACGTCGTCGACACCTACATCTACGTCCTCGCTCGTTACCTGGTGATCCGCCAGGAACGCATCGACATCGCCGAGGAGTCGGTCGACTACAACGTGATCAAGTTCAACGAACTCGGCAAGGCGGAGTTCGTGAACCCGAATCTCGATGTCGCATACCTCGAGGCGTGGTTCGCCGTGGACGAGACGACGCCGGTCGTGCTGGAAGTGCCCAAGGTGGAAGGACGCTACTACACCGCGCAGATCATGGATGAGTGGGCCGACATCCTCTACAACGTCAACGAGCGTAACTTGCCGGATTGTCCGCATGGCCGGTTCGCGCTTTGCCTGGCGGGATCGAACCCGACGATTCCCGACGGCGCATTCCGGCTCGACCTGCCGTCGCGTAAGGCCAAGATGCTGGCGCGGGTGGAACGCAAGGGCGACGACCAGGGCGCGTTGGCCTTGCAGCATCAGTTCAGGATCATCAAGTCGAGGGAACCCGCGATCGTGCCCGCAGTGGAAATCCCGATGTTCAGCAACAAGGAACTCATCGCGGTCGATGCGTTCTCGCAGCCCATGCTGGATCAGGTACTCGACAGCGCGCCGGACAACATGAAACTGGCGCCGGGCATGCAGAAGCAGGCCCGCGACATCGCAGCCTTCGTCGCGAAGGCAGAAGACAATCGCGCCGCGATCGACGCGATCATCCGGCAGAAGGCGATTCCAGGCCTCGTGCAGTTCGTGCGCAGTTACGGCGACAAGCGCGGCGGCTGGATCGCCACGACCGGCAAGGACACGGGGTTCGGCGAGGATTTCTGGTTCCGCGCGGCCGCCAACTTTGCCGGCATCTGGTGGAACAACAACCAGGAAGTTGTCTATTTCATCGGCGAAGCGGACGCCGCCGGCACGCCCCTGGATGGCGACAGCGTGTATGTCCTCGACTTCAAGCCGGAGGACCTGCCGGAGAAGCACGTCAATGCCTACTGGTCGTTGACGTTGATGTCATTGCCGGATTACCGGGTGGTTCCCAACCGGATCGACCGGTTCAACTTCAACAACCAGTCCCGGTTCGAGTTCGAACCGGATGGTTCCTTGAAACTGCATCTGGCATGCGAGCTTCCGGACGGCGTCCCGGAGTCGAACTGGTTGCCATGCCCCAAAGGCAGGCCGTTCACGCTCAACCTGCGCACGTATGTGCCGAAGGCGGAAATCCTGTCCGGTGAGTACTACGTGCCGCCGATCGTGAAGACGGCGTAGCGCCAGGATATCTTCCCGCGGAGAGGCCGAAGACCGCAGCGCGTCGGCCAGTCATGGACGCGCAGGCGATGAAGGACATTGAATGACGACCCCGACCCCGACCCCGACACCGACCCCGACACCAGACACACCGCCGCAGGATCACGGCCACGGCGCCGCGGACGCGCGCGCGCAGCATCGGCTGGCGGGGCTGGCGGGGCTGGCGGGGCTGGGAAAGCGGCTCCACCATCCGGCTGCCCCTGAGCAGGTCGGCAGAGCGCCCAAGACATCCGACGAGCTGGCCCTCGAGCGCACCCTGATGGCAGCCGACCGCACCCTGATGGCAGCGGACCGGTCGTTGATGGCCTGGATACGCACCGCGCTGTCGATGATCAGCTTCGGCTTCACCATCTACAAGCTGCTGCAGGGCTTCGAGGAGGCGGGTACCCAGCTGACCCACGCCAGCAGCCCGCGCGCCATGGGCATGTTCCTGACCGGCATGGGTACGGTAGCGATGGTGCTGGGCACCGTCGAGTACTGGTTCCGCCTCAAGGACCTGCGCAAGCAGAACGGTTTCGCGATCTGGCGCCCGTCATTCGTGATGGCCCTGTTGATGTCGGCGATCGGTCTGTTCCTGTTCATCGCCATCATTGCCAGGGCCCTGTGACCGCAGGCTGGCAACCCACTGAACTGGTGGCGACCGGGCTCGCAGCGCTGGCGCTGGCGGCCGTCGTCCTGGCAGGGGGACGCCTGCATCCGCTGAGCGCTGTCACGCGGGATCAGCGCAAGCGGGTATCGTTCTGCGCCGGCATGGCCGCAGCCTATGTCTTCGTGCATGTCATGCCCGAACTGCAGGGCGTGCGCCTGGTCTTTGTCGAGTCGGCATCGGTGCAGACGCGCTTCGAAGGCATGGCGATCTACGCAGTCGCGCTGATCGGCTTCATGACCTTCTACGGGCTGGACCACCTGCGCAAGCAGGTGCGCGACTCCGCCGCCGAGCAGCGCGAGCAGGCGGCGTTCAACCTGCATGTGGGCGGCTTTGCGGTCTACGCCGCCCTGGTGGGTTACCTGCTGGTGCACGACCTCGAAGAAGGCCGGGTACCGTTGCTGCTGTTCACCACGGCGATGGCTGTCCACTTCCTCGCCGTGGACCACGCATTGAGCGAAGAGCATGGCGAGGCGTATGCCCGCCGCGGCCGCTACTGGCTGGCAGCCATGGTGCCGCTCGGCTGGGTGGTCGGGCAGTTGCTGGCCCTGCCCCTGGCCGTGGTGGCCCTGCTGGTCGCTTTCCTGTCGGGCGCGGTGATCGTCAACAGCAGCCTGATGGAGTTGCCCTCCGAAAAAGAGGGCCACTTCGTCCCCTTCCTGGCCGGCGGCCTGCTGTACGCGCTTATCCTGTTGCCGCTGGGTTGAACAGATGGACGGAGAGAGAGCCGATGGATGAGATCTGGATGCGCATCGTTGAACACATGTCGGACCGCGTCACCGGGCCGATGAAGTTCCGCCTGATCCTGCAGCCGGTGATGGCCTCGATCTTCGCCGTCATCGCCGGGCTGAATGATGCGAAGCTGGGAAAACCGCCTTACTTCTGGGGGCTGTTCACCAACAGCGGGCACCGTGCCGAAATGGTCAGGGACGGCTGGAAGAGCGTAGGCAAGGTGTTCGTGTTGGCGATGGTGCTCGACATCGTCTTCCAGATCAGGGTGCTGGGCACGGTGTACCCCGGTGAAGTGATCCTCGTGGCCTTCCTGCTGGCCATCGTGCCCTACCTGTTGTTACGGGGGCTGGTCACGCGCGTGATGCGCTAGGCCTGCGCCGACCCTGTTGACCCGATGAAACTGCCTGTCGCCGGCTGGTTGCCATCCTACCGACGCGAGTGGCTGCGCGCCGACACGGTCGCCGGGCTCACCGCCGCCGCGGTGGTGATCCCCAAGGCGATGGCCATCGCAGCCATCGCCGGCCTTCCCGTCGAGATCGGCCTCTACACCGCGCTGGCGGCGATGCTGGTCTATCCACTGCTGGGCGGCTCGCGCCCGCTCAGCGTCACCAGCACCTCGGCCATCGCGATGCTGGTGGCCGCGCAGATCGCGGTCACCACGGCGCAGAATCCGGACGCCGATGCGCGCGCGGTGGCCACCACGCTGGCCCTGCTGGTCGGCCTGATGCTGGTGGCCGCCCGACTGCTGCGGCTGGGCTTCCTGGCGAACTTCATCTCGAAGCCTGTGCTGGTGGGGTTCGAGGCCGGGGTCGGCGTGGTGATCGTGATCGGTGCGCTCAAGTCGGTGCTGGGCCTGCATTTCGCCAGCCACGGCAGCGTCGGCATCCTGCTGGAACTGCCGTCGCTGATGCCGCAGGTTCACGTTCAGACGCTGCTGGTCGCCGTCGCCGGCATCGTCGTGCTGATGGGCCTGCCGAGGCTGCTGCCGCGTCTGTCGGCGCCGCTTACCTGGGTGGCGGTGAGCATCGCGGTCGCCGCCCTGTTCGATCTGCAGGGGCTGGGTGTCAAGTCGGTCGGCGCAGTACCCTCCGGCCTGCCGGTGCTGGCCTGGCCCGAGCTGCAGTTCGTGGCTTCATTGTGGCCGGCGGCGCTGGGCATCGCGCTGATGTCTTTCACCGAATCGGTCGCGGCCGCACGCACCTTCCAGCAGCGCGACGACACGCCGGTCGATGCCAATCGTGAACTGCTGGCAGTGGGCGCGGCCAATCTGGCGGCGGCGGGGGTGGGCGGCATGCCGGCGGGCGGCGGTACCTCGCAGACGGCCATCGCCGACAAGGCCGGTGCGCGCAGCCAGATGGCGCAGTGGGTCAACGCCCTGGTGGTGCTGCTGACCCTGCTGCTGCTGTCGAACGTGATCGGCCTGCTGCCCGACCCGGCACTGGGTGCACTGATCATGGTGCTGGGACTGGGCATGGTCAAGCCGGCTGCGTTTCGCGCCATCGCCCGTGTGCGGCGAGACGAGTTCTTCTGGGCGCTGGCCACGCTCGCCGGCGTGGTGCTGATCGGTACGCTGCAAGGCATCCTGATCGCGGTAGCGATCTCGATGCTCACGCTGCTCTACCACGCGAACCATCCGCCGGTTTACCGGGGCGCCTACAGCCGGGCGCAAGGCGTATTTCGTCGCGCAGGCGACAACGCGCAAGACGAAACATTTCCCGGTCTGCTGCTGCTGCGCACCGAAGGCCGGTTGAACTTTGCCAACGCCGCCAACGTGTCTGCCCGGATGCAGGCGCTGATCGCGCAGACCCAGCCACCGCCGCAGGTGATCGTGCTCGACTGCAGTGCGATCCCCGACATCGAGTACACCGCGCTTCTGATGCTCACCGAGGCCGAGCAGAGCCTGCGGGCACGCGGCATCGAGCTCTGGCTGGCCGGCGTGGCGCCTGACCTGCGCCAGTTGCTCGATCGCGCGCCGCTGGGCGAAGCACTTGGCCCGCAGCGTGTCTTTCACAATCTGTTCAAGGCGCTGGAAGCCTGGCAGAGCCGGGGGGGCGAGCCCGGGCAATGACCGAAGGTGCAATAGTCATTTCGCGTGCCCCAGCCTATACTGAGCCGAGGCTGCGGCTGGCCGCGCTGCCCGGCTGCGGCGAGAGTTGCAATGGTCCGACCTGCAGAAACCAGACCTGTTTCATTGAAACCCGACGATGACCCAGTTCGCTGAATCGCCCGCAGGACACCCGCCGATGCCCGACTCGGGTCCGCCGGGGTTTCATCTGCTGGCCAAGCCCAGCGGGTCGACCTGCAACATCGATTGCACCTACTGTTTCTTCCTGTCCAAGGAAGCGCTGTACCCGAACGACCGGAGCCGGATGTCGGCAGCCACGCTCGAGGCCTACATCCGCCAGTTGCTCGAATCTCACCGCGTGCCCGAGGTCACCGTAGCCTGGCAGGGCGGCGAGCCGACGCTGATGAAGCTGGAGTTCTTCGAGCATGCGGTCGAGCTGGTCGAGAAGTACCGCCGGCCCGGTCAGACGGTAAAGCACACCTTCCAGACCAACGGCCTGCTCCTGGACGACGCCTGGTGCAGGTTCTTCAAGCAGCACGATTTCCTGGTCGGCCTGAGCGTGGACGGCCCGCGTGAACTGCACGACACCTATCGGCTGGACCGCCGCGGCAAGGGTACCTTCGACCTGGTGATGAAGGGCTGGCGGGCGCTGCGCAGGCACGACGTCGAGTTCAATATCCTGTGCACGGTCAATGCAGCCAACCAGCACCACGGGCGCACGGTCTATCGCTTCTTCCGCGACGAGCTGGGTGCGAAGTGGGTCCAGTTCATCCCCATCGTCGAGCGCGCCACCGAGCAGACCATCGGCATCGCCAACAAGGGCTGGAGCGAGGTGCCCGGCGAGAAGCGCCTGCTCTATACCCAGACCGGTAACCTGGTGACCGAACGCACGGTGGGTTCCGAGCAGTACGGCCGCTTCCTGATCGACGTGTTCGAGGAATGGGTGCGGCGCGACGTGGGGCAGGTCTATGTGCAGTTGTTCGACGTCACGCTCGAGGCCTTCTTCGGCCGCCACCTGCTGTGCATCCATGCGCCCACCTGCGGCTACGGCCCGGCGCTCGAGCACAACGGCGACCTCTACTCGTGCGATCACTTCGTCGAACCGAAGCACCTGCTGGGCAACATCCACAAGACGCACATGCTCACCATGGTCGCCTCGCCCGAGCAGCGCAGGTTCGGCCAGGGCAAGCGCGACTCGCTGACGCAGCAGTGCCAGACGTGCAAGGTGCGCAACTGGTGCAATGGCGGCTGCCCCAAAGACCGCTTCGCGCTCAGCAAGGATGGCGAGCCGGGCCAGAACTATCTCTGCGCCGGGCTCGAGAAGTTCTTCATGCACACAGGGCCGACCTTCAACGTGATGGCCCAGTTGTACAGGAAGGGCCACCCGCCCGCCGAGGTGATGACCAGCATCGCCGCGCTGGACGCCCGGCGCGATGCCTACCAGCCTTGCCCCTGCGGCAGCGGCAGCAAGTTCCGCTTCTGCCACGGCGACCGCGATCCGAAGACGCCGTTCAGCGGTGTCGAGCCAGCGGCGCCGCAGGTCCAGGCCCAGGCCAGTTCCGCCGCTGGCCAGCGATCATGAGTTACTCGACCGTACAACTCGATCGGGTTGTCCGACTGGCGCATGCGCGCCTTGTTTGCTGAAGAAAGGATGGAGCCATGGCTGAGAAGAAACCGAATTTCCTGATCCTCTGGGGCGACGACATCGGCTGGTTCAACATCAGCGCCTACAACCACGGAATGATGGGCTACAAGACCCCGAACATCGATCGCATCGCCAAGGAGGGCGCGATGTTCACCGACTGGTACGGCCAGCAGAGTTGCACCGCCGGCCGCGCCTGCTTCATCACCGGCCAGTCGGGCTTCCGTACCGGCATGCTGAAGGTCGGTCTGCCCGGCGCCAAGGAAGGCCTGCAGGCGCGCGATGTCACCATTGCCGAGCTGCTCAAGGACCAGGGCTACATGACCGCCCAGTTCGGCAAGAACCACCTCGGCGATGCCGACGAGACCCTGCCCACCGCGCACGGCTTCGACGAGTTCTTCGGCTCGCTGTACCACCTGAACGCCGAGCAGGAGCCGGAGAACCCCGACTACTTCAAAGATCCCGAGATGATCAAGAAGTATGCGACGCGCGGCGTGATCCACAGCTGGGCCAACCCGGACGGCACGCAGAAGATCGAAAGCACCGGTCCGCTCAACATCGAGCGCATGAAGACCATCGACGAAGAGGTCACCGCCCTCACGCTTGACTATCTCGAGAAGGCGAAGAAGGCCGACAAGCCGTTCTTCCTGTGGTGGAACTCCACCCGCATGCACATCTTCACGCACCTGAAGGAAGAATCGAAGGGCAAGACCGGCCTGGGCACCTACCCCGACGGCATGGTCGAGCACGACGGGCACGTCGGGCAGATTCTCGACAAGCTCGACGAACTGGGTCTCGCTGACAATACCGTCGTGATGTATTCGACCGACAACGGCGCCGAATGCTTCTCCTGGCCCGACGGTGGCACCACGCCGTTCCGTGGCGAGAAGAACGAGAACTGGGAGGGCGGCTACCGCGTGCCCTGCGCGATCCGCTGGCCTGGCCACATCAAGCCCGGCACGGTCAGCAACGACATCTTCTCGCACGAAGACATGCTGCCGACGATCATGACGATCGCCGGTGTGCCCGGCGTGAAAGAGCAGTTGCTCAAGGGCATGAAGGTCGGCAACAAGACCTTCAAGGTCCACCTCGATGGCTACGACCTCACGCCCGCCATTGGTGGCAATGCGCCGAGCCCTCGCAAGGAGTTCTTCTACTGGAACGACGACGGCTCGCTGGTGGCACTGCGCTACAACCAGTGGAAGATCGTCTTCCAGGAGCAGCGCGCCCACGGCTTCGCGGTCTGGGCCGAGCCCTTCGTGCCCTTGCGCGTGCCCAAGCTGTTCAACCTGCGCACCGACCCGTTCGAGATCGCCGACAAGGTCTCGATCGACTACGACCACTGGCGCCTCGATCGCGTGTTCATGTTCGTGCCGGCGCAGGAGTTCATCGGCAAGTACATCGCCACGTTCAAGGAGTTTCCGCCCAGCCAGAAGGTTGGTACCTTCTCGCTGGACGCGGTGCTCGAGAGCCTGGCTGCGGGGCAGAAGGGCGGCTGATCAGCCGGTGCCGACTGCGCGGCCTGTCTGGCGCGCAAGGGCAATGGTCCGATCCCCGGCAGGCCATGGGCTTGCCGGGGATTTTTCGTTCATCGGCCCACCCTGCGAGCCCTCATGCAGAGCGCCGACGGTCGCCGCCTGGTGCAGCCGCTCGCAAGCGGCAGGCGCATCCATGAACAGGTCACGCGTGCGCTTCAGCCTGGGCCACACCCACCTGATCCCTTGACAGGCGAGGGCGTCGATTCCAGAATCTGGTCCGTTTAACAGACCAGATTGAGGGGCAAGCATGCGCTCAACCCAATGGCAGATGCAGACGGCCAAGGCGCAGTTGAGTGAACTCGTGGAGGCCGCCCTGCGCGGCGAGCCGCAGCGGATCACCCGGCGTGGCAGGGATGCGGTGATGGTGCTCTCCGAGCAGGCCTATGTCGCATTGAAGAGCAGCGCGAAGATGGATGCGCCAGACTTTGTCGCGCACTTGCTTGCCATGCCTAGGCAGAGGGCCGTTCGGAGCGAACCTGCCGTGTCGCCGGAAAAGCTCGTCTTGCGTGACATCGAGTTGTGAGCTTTCTGCTCGATACGGTAGTGCTCTCGGAATTGCGCAAAGCCAGACCATCGCGCAAGGTAGTTCAATGGATCAAGGCGCAACAGGCGGGCAGTCTGTTCATCAGCGTGGTCAGTGTTGGCGAAATCGAACGCGGGATCGAGAAGACACGCAGATCCGATGCAGTCTTTGCCGCCGAGCTGGAGCAGTGGCTGGAGACACTGTTGAATCTCTATGCCGATCGCGTCTTGCCGGTCTCTGCAAATGCCGCACGGCTCTGGGGCAGGCATTCAGCCCGGCTGGGGCATGACGGTGCCGATCTGCTGATAGCGGCCACGGCGCTTGCGCATGGCTCTACGGTAGTTACCCGTAACGTCAGGCATTTCGCGCCGACGGGTGTGCGCGTTCTTGATCCGTTCTAGGCGGTGACGTCCGGCTTCGACTGCCTGCAACCCGCGGGCATGGCCGGAACTTGCGGAGACACTGTGACCACAGTGCATAGCCATTCCTCGCCAGAGCCCGCTGCGGCAGCGCGGGTCCAGGCGTTCTACGAGCGCTACCCCTATCCCGGGCCGATCGACAGCCTCGACCAGTACCGCCAGCTGTGGGCCGACCCGCAGCGGCGCCGCGCCGACCATCACCTGTTCCAGCCCGGCCTGCCCTACCGTGAAGACCCTTCGATCCTCGTCGCCGGCTGCGGTACCTCGCAGGCGGCCAGGCACGCAGTGCGCTGGCCGGCGGCGCGCGTGACCGGCATCGACTTCAGTGCCACCAGCATACGCTGCACCGAAGCGCTCAAGCACCGGCACGGCCTCGACAACCTGCACCTGCACCAGCTTCCCGTCGAGCGCGCGGGTGAGCTCGACATGCAGTTCGACCAGGTCGTCTGCACCGGCGTGCTGCACCACCTGGCCGACCCTGTCGCAGGCCTGCAGGCGCTGCGCAGCGTGCTCAAGCCCGATGGCGTGATGCATCTGATGGTGTATGCCCCCTACGGCCGTACCGGCATCTACCTGCTGCAGGACTTCTGCCGGCGCATCGGGGTGCCGGCCACCGAAGCGGGTATCGCCGACCTGATGATCGCGCTCAAGTCGTTGCCGCCCGGCCATCCGCTGGAGCCGTTGCTGCGACAGGCACCCGACTTCAAGCACGCAGCGGCCGTGGCCGATGCGCTGCTCAATCCGCAGGACCGCGCCTATTCGGTGCCACAGTTGTTCGAGTTCCTGGCCCAGGGTGGGCTGCGATTCGGCCGCTGGCTGAGCCAGGCACCTTACAGCCCGCGCTGCGGCGTGATGGCCGCGCTTCCCCAGGCAGACCGTATCGCCCGGCTGGCCGCGCCGGAACAGTTCGCCGCAGTCGAACTGTTCCGCGGCACGATGGTGATGCACAGTGTGGTGGCCTGTCGTGACGACCATCCGGACGGTACGCCACCGTACGACCCGGGCGCACAAGCCGACCACGCCTGGCGCGCCTCGGTACCCATCCGCCTGCCGGACACGATCTGCGTACAGGAACGGCTGCCGCCTGGCGCAGCCGCCGTGCTGATCAATCGTACCCATACCTTTCGCGATCTCGTGCTGCCGATCGATGCCGCCGAGAAGTACCTGTTCGATCGCGTGGACGGCATCCGGACACTCGGCGAGATCGCCGATGGTGTGCCGACCGCGATGGCACGCGACTTCTTCGAGCGGCTGGGCTGGTGGGATCAGGTGGTGTTCGACAGCTCGAGCCCGTACCCGGGACTCTGAGGAGACTCGCATGAAGCGGACCTTCACCATCCTGCACACCAACGACATGCACTCGGCCTTCATCGGCATGGGGCCGGCCTCGGACTACACGCCGTTCACGCTGAACGACGACGAGACGCGTGGCGGTTATGCGCGGCTGGCCGCACTGATCGCCCGCAGGCGCGCGGCGTGCGATGGCCATGGCCCTGTGCTCACGCTCGACGCGGGCGACTACAGCATGGGCACGCCGTTCGCTGCCGCAAGTCGCGAGCTGGGCGGCGAGCTGCAGCTGATGGGCCACATGGGCTATGACGCCACCACCTTCGGCAACCACGAGTTCGACCTCGGGCCGGAAGGACTGGGCCAGGCCACGGACGTGGCCGCACGGGCAGGGACCATCCCGCAGGTGCTGGCATCGAACAGCGATTTCTCCGGCGGCGACCCGACACTCGTCGGGCTTCAGCGCCTGGCTGCCCAAGGCGCGATCCGCCGCCACACCGTGATCGAGCGCGGCGGCATGCGCTTCGGCCTGTTCGGCGTGCTGGGCAAGGAAGCGCAGATCTACACCAATGGCGGTGCGACGCACTTCCCAGACCCGATCCAGGCCGCCCGCGAGGTCGTGCAGATCCTGCGCGACGCCGAGAAGGTCGACGTGGTGATCGCACTGAGCCATGGCGGCGTCATCAAGGGCCCCGACGGCCGCTACAGCGACGGGGAGGACGTGCAGCTGGCGCGGGCCGTGCCGGGCATCGACATCGTGATCGGCGGCCATAGCCACACCGTGCTGCACGAGCCCATCATCGTCAACGGCCGCACGCCGGTGGTGCAGACCGGGCTCGAAGGCAAGAACCTCGGTGAGTTGGTGATCGGCGTCGACGGCGACGTGCTGACGGTCGAGTCGTATCGACTGCACGCGATCGACGACACCATCGAGGGCGATCGCGCCATTGCCGGCAGGATCGACGAGCTCAAGGCCTCGGTCACGGCAGCGGTGTTCGCTTCGCGCGGCTACAGCATCGACCAGCCGCTGGCCATCGCACCGCGCGACCTGGTCAACACCCACACCGACATCGCCGCCGGTACCGTGCTCGCCAACCTGTGCACCGATGCCTTCCGGCATGCGACGCAGGCCGACATCGGCTTCACCGCCAACGGCCTGATACGGGCGCCGCTGCTGCGCGGCAAGACCGGTGTGGTGACGGTCTATGACGTGTTCGCCGTCGCGCCACTGGGCGCGGGCGTGCTGGATCAGACGGCCGGCAGCACGCTGGTCACCGGGTGGTTCACCGGCGCGGACCTGAAGGCCCTGCTCGAGTTCTTCCTGATCGACAACCCGGCGCATCCCGGCGAGTACTTTCCGCGTGCCTCGGGCATGCGGTTCCGCTACGACCCCTCGCGCCCGAGGTTCGACGTGGTGACGGCGATCGAGCTCGGCGATCTCGACAGCGGCTACCGTGCGATCGACATCAGCGGCACGCAACCGCAGCTGTACAGCCTGAGCTGCCCGCTGATGCTCGGCATGATCATTACCGCCATCCCCAGGTACACCAGGGGCAAGCTCGCGCCGGTGGCCAGGAACCGGCACGGCCAGCCGCTCACGTCCAAGGTCGACGCGCTCGACGACCCGCGCCACAGCACGGCCCACCTGCTGGCGCCGCCGGGCACCCTGGATACGAGCAGCGTGGCCACGGGCGCCGGCAGCCGCGCGCTGCATGAAGTGAAGGAGTGGCAGGCGATCATGGATCACCTGCGCAGCCTGCCGGCCAATGGCCCGGATGAACTGCCGGTGATCCCGATGGACGAGCGCGCCGCCGAAGTGCGTGCGATCAGGCTCGGCTGAGCAGATTGCGTCGGGGCGAGGCGGGGTCGTCGCCGCTGTCTGTCGGCAGGATCTTCTTCCAGCACAGCCCTGCTCATTGCACCAACGGCCAATTGCAGCGGCAAAATGGCGATGCTAGAGTCTTCTCACAATGACAGGGAAAAGCGCCGAATGAACATTGATGGCCGTCAACAGGCTCCCAGCCATCGGGTCACTGCCTTCGTCATCTCTTGCTGCGCCACGGCGGCGGTGGCGATGGCGTTGATTGCCTCGCCCCGACCGGCCGCAGCGCAGGACGCCGAGGAGTTGGCCCGGAAGATGTCCAACCCGATCGCAGCGGTGATCAGCCTGCCGTTCCAGTTCAATTTCGACCGCGACATCGGCGCCAGCCGCGACGGCAATCGCACCACGCTGAACATCCAGCCAGTGGTACCGATCAGCCTGAACGATGAATGGAACGTCATCTCGCGCACCATCATGCCGGTCGTCCGGCAGGATGTGCCCGGGCTGGGCGACGGCAGCCAGAGCGGCATCGGCGACGTGGTGCAGAACTTCTTCTTCTCGCCGAAGAAGCCTGGTCCCAACGGCCTGATCTGGGGCGTCGGGCCAGTGATGCTGATCCCCAGCAGCACCAACTTCATCAGCGCCGACAAGTGGGGCCTCGGGCCCACCGGGGTTGCACTCAAGGTGGATGGGCAGATGACCTACGGCGTGCTCGCCAACCATATCTGGTCGGTGGCGGGCAGCGGCAGGCAGGACATCAGCAGCACGTTCATCCAGCCGTTCTTCACCTACACGCTGAAATCGGCCACCAGCTTCACGATACAGACAGAATCGACCTACGACTGGAACAACCGGCAGTGGAACGTCCCTGTTGCGCTGTCGGTCGGCCAGATCATGAAGCTGGGCAGCCAGCCCGTACAGCTCACTGCCGGGGTGCGCTACTACGCGGAAAGCCTGACCAATGGTCCCCATGGCGTGGCCTTCCGGCTGGCGGTGACCTTCCTGTTCCCGAAGTAGGCGCTCGGGCGCCAGAGCCTTTGCGGGCTGCGTCGAAGAAGCCAGTGCCCGGGACGACACTCGCCGCCGCGGTCACCACTGGTCAGACAGAGGCAAAGGCGCCCTGTCACCTGCAGCACGGCAAGATAATCGGTGTCCCTGCGGCACCGCGCCGCACGCCGAGGCGCCTACGTGAGCCGTGTCCTGTCCGATCCGCAACCCGTGGCCGCGCCGACGATGTCGTCCGGCGCGACGATGTCCGGCAAGGCCTGCGTCTACTACGACGGTGGCTGTCCACTGTGCCGCGCGGAGATCGCCACCTACCAGCGGGCGGAAGGCGGCCAGTCGCTGCAATGGCTCGACGCAGATGGCTGCACACCGGCGGAACTCGGGACCGGGCTGGATCGGCGTGCAGCGCTCGCGCGCCTTCACGTGCGCAGGGCCGATGGCACGCTGGTGCAGGGCGCCGCGGCCTTCGTCGAGATATGGTCGGCGCTGCCGCGCTGGCGCTGGCTGGCGCGGATCGCCCGGCTGCCCGGGGTGCTGCCCTTGCTGGACCTGGGTTATGCAGGCTTCCTGCGCGTGCGCCCGCTGTGGCGCCGGCGTCCTGGCGCGACGGATGCGCGCGCGCTCCGGCTGCTGCGGGAACTGCGCACCGACCATGCGGGCGAGACCGGCGCGGTCATGATCTACCGCGGCATCCTCGCGGTGTCGCGCGATCCGTCGGTGCGCGCGTTCGCGCAGCACCACCTCGAGACCGAGCAACGCCATCTGGCGCAGGTCGAGCAGGTCGTGCCGCCGCGCTGGCGCAGTCGGCTGCTGCCGATCTGGCGCGTGTCCGGCTGGCTGACCGGTGCACTCCCTGCCTGCTTCGGGCCGCGGGCGGTGTTCGCGACGATCGAGGCGGTGGAGACGTTCGTCGATCGCCACTATGCCGTGCAGGTGGCGCTGATCGACGCGCTCCTGCAGCAGCCGCCCGCGCAGGACGCCGCAGGCGCGCGGTCGCCGCATCCATTGCCCGACCTGCCGTTCCTGCGCACGCTCGTGGAGCAATGCCGGCTCGACGAGGTCGTCCATCGCGACGATGCGGCGGCGCGCCGGGATGGCCGGGATGGATGGGTCCTCGCCGCGTGGAAGCAGGTCGTGGGCCGCGGGTCGGAAGCGGCCGTCGCACTCTGCCGGTACGTCTGATCCTCGGGCGCTCGCCGCAGACGGTGTGCGCAGGGTGGATCAGAGCCAGCCAGCGCGCCTGAACCGGCGGTACAGGTACACGCAGGCACCCCCGATCAGCGCGAGCGCGCCGGCGTAGCCGTACTTCCACTGCAGTTCCGGCATGTGCTCGAAGTTCATCCCCCAGATGCCTGCGAACGCCGTGCACACGGCGAAGATCGCAGCCCAGGCGGCCAGGCGCTTGGTCACCTCGGCCTCTTCGATGTTGACCATCGACAGGTTGACCTGGATCGCGGTGCCGATCATGTCGCGGATCGAATCGATCGACGTCTGGATGCGCGAGAGGTGGTCGACCACGTCGCGCAGGTAATCCTGTACGCCGGCGCAGACCTCGGGCACGCGTCCGCCGTGCAGCTTCGCGGCCGCGTCGAGCAACGGGACGACCGCATGCCTGAGTATCATCACCCGCTGCTTGAGCTGGTAGAGGCTGCGGATGCTCGACAGGGCGGCGCCCTTGGTGAAGATGTTGTCCTCGATCGCTTCGATCTCGACCTCGAGCGCGTCCAGGATCGGGAAGTAGCGGTCGACCACCGCGTCCATCAGGGCGTAGAGCACGAAGCCAGGGCCCATGCGCAGCAGCTCCGGCTCGCGTTCACAGCGCTTGCGCACGCCGAGGAACCCGAGCTTGCTGTGGCTGCGCACCGACAGCACGTAGTTCGGGCCGACGAATACGTCCACTTCGCCGACCGAGAGCGCGCGGTCGCCGCCTGCTTCCTGTTCGATCAGGTGCAGCACCACGAACAGGGACTCGCCGTACTCTTCGATCTTCGGACGCTGGTGGCCATTGCGCGCATCCTCCACCGCAAGTTCATGCAGCCCGAACTCGCCCTGCATCTCGTCGAGTTCTTCGGGCGTCGCATCCTGCAGCGCGACCCAGACGAAGCATTCGGGCCGGTTTAGCCAGTCGCTGATCTCCGACACCGGTATGTCGGCGAGCTTGGCACCATTCTCGTAGACGACACAGTTGATCAGCATGCGGCTACACCACGCCCCAGGTGACAGCCTCGCCGGCCGCCCGCGCCTCGCGCAGCAGTTGCAGGAAGGGCAGGGCGCGCTGGCGCAGCGTGACCACCTCCGGCTCCTCGTCGTCGACGTTGCCGGCGGCTGCCGGGCGGGCGGTGCCGGAACCGGGCTGGCCTGGCGCGATGGCCGCCTCGATGGCCGCGATGGCCGACGGCAGGTCTTCGGCCGCGATCGCGCCACGCTCGGAGGGTGTCCTGCCGACCAGGCGCAGGATGTCGTCGCCGTTGGTACGCAGCAAGGTCACGCTGGCGGCTGATCGGGACTTGAAGGTGTAGGCCATGGGGGGCGTGCTCCGGTGCAACCTGAAGGGGCCTGCATCGCGCAGCCCTGCGTCGAGTCTACTTGCCCGGTTGCAACGCCGCCATGTTGCCGTCGTACATATCGCCGTCGTGCGTGGCGGCCGGGCAGCACGTACCATCGCTGCATGTACCGACTGATCGAAAACATCCGCGCCGGCAGGCTTTCGCTCGGCACCATGGCCAAGGGCGGCCCGAACCTGGTGCAGCACGTGGCGAGCGCAGGCCTCGATTTCCTGATCGTCGACATGATGCATTCCAGCGTCGACTGGACAGAGCTTTCGCACGTGGCCTGGAAGTCGCGTGCCGAAGGTCTGTATCCCTTCGTGCGCCTGCCGGCCAACCCGTGGGGTGCCGGTGCAGCCATGCCGGACCGGCGCTTCCCGGTCGATGCCGAGCGGGCGTTCGCGTGCGGCGCCGAAGGGCTGGTCTGGTCGGTGGCTTCGGCCGCCGATGCCCGGATGATGGTGCATATGGCCGGCGACCCGCATGTCGGTGTACCGGTGACCGATGCAGCCCGGCAGGCGCAAGCGACCGAGCAGGCCAGCGGCGTGCGCCTGCTGCTGCCGCTGGTCGAATCGCTCGGCGCGCTCGACGAGATCGAGGACATCCTTGCCATCGATGGTATCTCGGGTGCCTTCATCGGCTGCAGCGACCTCGCCCAGGTGCTCGGTCATCCGCTCGACTACCTGCATCCCGAGGTGCTCGGCGCGATCGAGCGCACCTGCAGTGCGGCGCATGCGCGCGGCAAGGTGGTGCTCGCCAACACCGGCTATGCGTTCCCGTCGATCGATGGCCAGGTCGCGCATGCGCGCGCGCTGGAGGCGGCTGGCGTCGACCTGATCATGCTGCAGACGGTCGAGTTCCACGTCTACGTGATGACCCGATCGATCGCGGACGGGCTGCGCGGGCCGGGCTGAGCCTGTTTCCGGGGGAGCATGGGGAGCAAAGCATGGGGGGTCAGGTCTTGAGCTTTGCATCGTAGATGCAAAACTCAAGACCTGACCCCCCATGCTCGTGACCCCCCATGCTCCTGGTTCATGCCGGCAGCAGCGCCATGGCCTTCTCGTAGGTCTCGACGAAACGGTCCAGGCCGTGCGAGCCGCCGTTGACCAGCCGCCGCGCTTTCGCCAGCTGGTGGGCAGCCATCGCTGCACGGATCGCCGCCTCACGGTTCTTCAGGAACTGGGCGAGGATCAGCCCGGCGATGCCCGGGTCGTTCGCGATCTGCGGCTGGCCGACGAGGTCCACGCCGACCTGCCGGCCGATGCGCTGGTAGTTGTCGCGCCCGGTCAGCTGGATGTAGCCGCGGCCCTTGAAGCGTGCGCCATCGCCAGGCTGGGTGTTGCCGAGGTCGGTCGCCACCTGCGTGCCCGGTTCGTACAGGTCGAATGGCTTGCGGCGCGTGTTGTGGGGGCTGATGCCTTCGTCGATCGGCAGGAAACCTTCGGTCTCCGCACGGATGGTGGCGATGGCCATCGTCACCATCGCTCGGTCGCCGAGGTGCCGCGCGCGCAGCCCCGCGAGGACGAAGGGCAGGTGGGTCGAGATGTTCGACGGCGGCGTGGCGCGCGGGAAGGTCTGCTTGACCAGCGATGGCGTCACCAGCCCTGTCATGTCACCTGGCGCGCCCGGCGTTACCGGTGCGATGGCAGGCGTGACCGGGGCAACCGGGAGGGCCGTTGAGGCAGCCAGCGTCGTGGGCACTGCCGGTGCGTCCAGCGCGCGCAGGAACGGCGCATTCATGAAGCCGTCGGCCTGGCCATCGCCCTCGAGATCGACCAGCGCCCACAGACCCTCCCGTCCGATCACGTTCACCACGGTGCCCGAGGGCAGGGTGCGCTTCTCGGGAAAGTCCTGCGACGGGCCGCTGCGCAGGCGCAGGCCGTCGCGGGCGATCACCACGAAGCGGCTGGATGGGGTCTCCACTGGCACCGTTGCGATGGCCGCGGGGGCCTGCGGAGCCGGTGCGGGCGTTGGCGCGACTGGCGTGGCCTGCTGCCGCAGCGTCTGCGGCACCGGTGCCGTGGCGGTGCCGGCCGGTTCCAGGCCGTCGAACACCGGCGAGCCCGGGCCGCCCGGCTGGCGCAGCACCTGCCGGCGCTGTGTCTTGCCGGCCGCCTGCAGCCCCACATGCACGCAGCGGCCTGCTTCGTAGATCAACTGGTCGAACACGATGCCGCTGTCGCGGATGCGTTTCGCGGCGGAGAGGTCGTCGAGCCCCTCCACATGGAAGTCGGCGGCCAGCCCGAGCGCATGTGCCGAAGTGGGGACGCCACCGACCAGCGCATTGACCTGCGGGTTGCGGTAGCCGCTGGTGACCTGCAGCGGAACCCCGAACAACGCACGGATCTCCTCCAGCAGCGCGGCGGTCCGGCGCAGGTTGCGCAGGTGCGCAGGCGTCGGCTCGTTGGAGATCCGCCTGCGCCGCGCGGTATCGGAAACCGTCAGTTCCTCGAGCGAAAAATTGGGCGTGAGCTGCATTGGATCTCCATGGATACCGACGCTTTCATCCTAGCGATTTCCCGCTGCAACGCAAGTTCGGGCAGACTCCACCCGGGGGCGGCCCGACGTGCGTGCATACGGTGGCGACCGTGGCATCGACCACGGCATCCGCAAGGCAGGGATCCTGCAGGAGGAGTCGGCATGGAACATCCGAACGCATGCTTGCGCGTGCGCGTGCTGCGCGCGTGGACGGGCCTGCTCGTATCCGGCATCGTGCTGGTGGCCTGGTCGTCGGCCGTCCATACGGCCGACGGCTGGCCAAGTCGGCCGGTGCGCCTGATCGTGCCGTTCCCGCCTGGCGGGGCCAACGACATCGTCGCGCGGCTGGTGGCTGGCAGGCTGCAGGAGCGCTGGGGTACGCCGGTCGTGATCGACAACCGCGCCGGTGCCGGCGGCAACATCGGCACTGAACTCGGGGCTCGGGCGAACCCGGACGGCTACACGCTGCTGGTCGGCTCGGGCAGCACGCTGGGCAGCAACGCCAGCCTCTACGCGAAACTGCCGTTCGACGTGCTGAAGGATTTCGCCCCGATCTCGCTGATCGCGGCCGCGCCGTTCGTGCTGGTGGCGCATCCATCGCTGCCCGCGCGCACCCTGCCGGAACTGGTGGCACTGGCGAAGGCCAGCCCCGGCCGCATCACCTACTCGTCTTTCGGCGAAGGCAGTTCGGCGCACCTGGTCGGCGAACTGTTCCAGAGCCTGGCCGGGGTGAAGATGATCCATGTGCCGTACAAGGGCGGCAGTCCGGCGATGACAGCCGTGGTCGGTGGCGAGGTGCAGGCAACGGTGGCGAACCTGTCGGTCGCGCTGCCGTACATTCGCGGCGGCAAGGTGAATGCGATCGGCGTCACGACTGCGCGCCGCGCCGCCGCACTGCCGGAAGCACCGACCATTGCCGAGGCCGGACTGCCCGGCTTCGAGGCCTCCGCCTGGGTCGGGCTGGTTGCGCCCGTCGGCACACGGCCGGCGATGGTGCAGCGCTTCAACGCCGATACCCATGCCGCCGTACAGCACCCGGACACGCAGAAGCAGCTCGAGGTGCGCGGCCTGGAGCCGATGCTCAGCACACCGGCCGAGTTCGCGCGCTACCTGGCGGAAGAGGTGAAGCGCTGGGACGGCGTGGTGCGAAGCGCAGGTATCCGGCGCCTCTGACCGGCGGCGCGCCTACAGCGCGTCGATGAATGCCTGCGATGACATGACGCTGCCGAACAACGGCAGGATCTTCTCGCATTCGATGCGGTGCAGTTCAGGATCCGGGCTGGCGCAGCAGTCCTCCAGTACCTTGACAATGAAGCCTGCGTCGTCGCCATGGCGCGCCGCGCTGTCGACCACCATGTGGGTGTACACGCCGCACAGCGCGAGCGTGGTCACGCCCTGGCGGTGCAGCCAGGTCTCCAGCCCGGTGTTGAAGAACGGATTGACCGCCCGCTTCGTGTAGACGATCTCGTGCGGGAGCGGACGGATGGCGTCGGGGAACTCGAGCCCCCAGCTGCCGATGACGATCGCCTGCTTCTCCTTAAGGTGGGCCAACCGGGCCGAGCGGCTGATCGCGTCGCCATAGTCGGCCCTGAAGCCGACGTTCACGAACGCGACCGGCTGCTGCTTCGCGCGCATCGCCGCGATCACCGCTGCAGTCTTCGCGAGCAGCCCGCGCTGTTCGACCACCTTCGCGAAACCCATCGAGCCGACCTTGCCGGCCGGGTCCACCAGTTCGTTCTGCACGTCGAGCACCAGCAGCGCAGTCCTGTCCATGTCTTCGGTTCCTCCGTATCGAGGTCGGACTGTAGCGCGGCGGCCGCCGCTCCGCTGCAGCGAAGTACAGGGACTCAGCGGCCGCCGCGCCCACCGCGGTCATGGTCGCTACGGTTTCCGCCGTGGCCACCATGTCCACCATGGCCGTATGAACGATCGCCATCGCGATGGCCATGGCCATGACCGGGCGGACGGGGCGCCGGCAGCACGACAACCGGCGCCGGCGTCGGACGAACGATCACTGCAGGCGGCGGCGCTGGGCGAACGATGATGGCAGGCGGCGGCGCCGGGCGGCTGATGTACACCGGCGGGGCAAGCGGACGCGGGTAGTAGCCGGAGCCATAGGTCGAGTAGTAGCCGGAGGAATAGTGGTTGGCCGAGTAGGCTGGAACCCGGTAGCCCGGCGAGTAGACCACGCCGCCATCGGGCACGATCGCGCATCCCGTCATCAGCAGCGGCAGGGCGATACCTGCTGCGCGCAACGCCTTCGATTCCAGGATCTTCATCTCGTCTGCCTCGTCGATGGCGGTGGGGGCACGTATGCAGCAACGTTCCTGACAGGGCGGCGCTGACACCCGGCGCCTGCGTTACACTCGTTTACACGTTCAGGCCGGGCCAACCCGCACCAGTCATTCGACGGGGACCGTACGGACGAGGGAGGAAGTTCATGCATCCTTTGGGTCGCCTGCTGCCTGCGGCAGCACTCTGTGCATCGGTACTGTTGCCGGTGGTCGCACCTGCGCAGCCGTTCCCGTCGAAGCCGGTGCGGCTGGTCACGGGTTCGCAGGCCGGTGGCGGTACCGACATCACCGCGCGCGCGATCCAGCAGGCCGTCGCACCGTTGCTTGGCGTGCCGGTCGTCATCGACAACCGGCCAGGCACCGCCGGGATGGTTGCCAACGACTTCGTCGCGAAGCAGCCGCCAGACGGCCAGACGCTGCTGATCCAGCCCGGATCTTTCGTCACCATCAGCCCGCAGCTCAATGCCTCGCCGCGCTGGGACACGATGAAGCACCTGGCAGCTGTCGTTCAGGTCAGCACCTACGACCTGGTGCTGGTCGCGCATCCTTCGGTGCCTGCGCGCAACGTGAAGGAGCTGATCGCCGTCGCGCGTGCGAAGCCGGGGATGATCTCCTTCGCCTCATCGGGCGTGGGCAGCAATTTCCAGCTGGCCGGCGAACTGCTCAAGCTCGAGGCGAAGGTCGACATGCTGCACGTGGCCTATCGCGGCAGCCCGCCGGCGGTGCTCGACCTGGTCGCCGGGCGCGTGGATACCATGTTCGTGCACGTGCCCACGGTGAAGGGCCATATCGATGCCGGCCGCCTGCGTGCGCTGGCGATGACCGGCACCCGGCGCAGCGCATTGCTGCCCGAGGTGCCGACGATCGCCGAGTCGGGACTGAAGGCCTACGAGATCAGTGGCATCGAAGGCATCTTCGCCCCGATCGGAACGCCGCGCGAGATCGTCGCCCGGCTAAACTCGGTGGTCGGGGGCGCACTGTCCACGCCGGAGATGAAGGCGTCTTGGGCATCGAAGGGCATCGAGTTCGTGCCCAACACGCCCGAGCAGTTCGCTGCGAAGGTGCAGTTCGACTACGACAAGACCGCGGCGCTGATCAAGGCTGCAGACATCAGGCCGGAACGATAGACGGAGAGAGCAGATGGCAGAGAAGCAGGAGATGTCGCAGCCCCGCGACTACCCGATGATCGTCGAGAAAGACGTGAAGATCCCGATGCGCGACGGCACGCTGATCTTCGCCGACGTGTTCCGGCCCGAAGGTGGCGACGAGCGCTTCCCGGTGATCATGAACCTCGGCCCCTACCAGAAGGACAAGGTCTGGATCCCCCCGGACGACTGCGAGGAGGAAGGCAACCCGTACATGAACTGGGAGACGGCCAACCCGCTGTGGTGGTGCCCGCGCGGCTATGCGTTGCTGCGCGTCGACACCCGCGGCACCGGCAAGTCGCCCGGCCGGTCGGACCCCAGTTCGTACCAGGAAGGTCTCGACTCCTACGACTGCGTCGAGTGGGTCGCGAAGCAGCCGTGGTGCAACGGCAACGTGGGCACGCTGGGCATCTCGTACCACGCGGCGTTCCAGTACCGGCTCGCCAACCTGCAGCCGCCGTCGCTCAAGGCGATCATGCCGTGGGAGGGTCGGGCCGACCAGTACCGCGACCAGGCCTACCATGGCGGCATCTTCGCCATGGGCTTCATCTCGCAGTGGGCCAACAGCACCGCGGCACATAACCTGCTGGGGCGCCCGCGCAGCTACAACCCGGATGCGTTCAACAACAACATCCTGTGGGAGTACATGCGCCAGGACCTCGATTCGGACGAATGGAGGAAGAAGAGCGCGCAGTGGGACAAGATCAAGGTGCCGATGTACAGCGTGGGCAACTGGGGCGGCTTCGCGATGCACCTTCGCGGCAATACCGAGGCCTACATGCTCGCCGCCTCGAAGCACAAGAAGCTTCGCATCCATACCGGCAGCCACTTCCATCCGTTCCACGCGCTCGAGGCGCGCATCGATCAGCTGCGCTGGTTCGACCACTGGCTCAAGGGCATCGACACCGGCATCATGGACGAGCCGCCGGTCAAGCTCGAGATCCGCACCGGCGGCAGCACGAAGCCGTACGCGTTCCGCCACGAGGACGAATGGCCGATCGCCCGCACGCAGTGGACGAAGTTCTACCTGAACATCGAGCAGGATGCTCCGTCGAAGGGCAGCAGCAAGGCCGAGGGCTCGCTGGCCACCGAGGCCCCGGCTGTCGAGAAGTCGATCGACTACTCGGCGGGCCCCGGACACTATCGTCCGGTGTCGGGTCGCTCGGGCGTGTCGTTCGAGACGCCGGCAATGGCCGAGGACATGGAAGTCACCGGACCGCTGGTACTGAACCTGTGGGTGGCCAGCACCTCGGAAGACATGGACATCTACGCCACCATCCGCAACATCGGTCCCGATGGCAAGGATGTCGAAGAGGTGGGCCAGCGCGGAGAGCCGGTGCAGTGCGTGACCAAGGGCTGGCTGCGCGTCTCGCACCGCAAGCTCGACGCGGAGAAGTCGCTGCCCTACCGTCCCTACCATGCGCACGACGAGCGCTGGTGGCTCGAGCCAGGGCAGGTGGTGGAATGCCAGGTCGAGATCTGGCCGACCAGCATGGTGTTCCGCAAGGGTCACAAGCTCCGGCTGGACATCACCCCGCGCGATGGCGTGGGTACCGGCCACTTCACGCACTACAACAACGACTACAACGCAGGCGCGACCAACAGCATCCACTCGGGTGGCGAGCGGCCGTCCTGGCTGATGCTGCCGTTGATCCCTGCGAAGTAATCGGGCTGGCGCGGCAGCCGGCGTTTCATCGCCGGCCTGCCTTGCGCCGCGGTGGCGCTTCCGGGTCGACCGGCGCTTCCAGTTCGACCGGCACTTCCAGCGCGGCACCGACCTTGCACATCAGGTAGTGCTTGAAGGCCGCGCCGACGCCGGGTGCGAGCTGCAGGCAGTCCATGGCCTGGGAGCGGGTGATGCTGGCCATCCCGTGCAGGGCTGACCAGATGAACATCGCGTCGAGGTCGGCGCGTGCCTGCATGCCCGGTGCGTCGCCGTGCCGCCGCCTGAGGTTGTTGCGCAGGATGTCGAAGGCATGCACCGCATCGGCCACCAGGCCCGCATGGTGCGCCGGCGCCGGCCACGGTGTGCCGAACATCAACCGGTACTCTAGCGGCTTGGCAGCCGCATACGCGAGGTAGGCCTCGCCCATCGCCGCAAGGTCTTCGCGGTCGTCGGCCGATCGGGGCCGCGCGTCCAGGTGCGATGCGAAGTCGGCGAAGCAGCGGCGCATGATCTCGGCGAGCAGGTGGTCGCGGCTTTCGAAGTGCCGGTAAGGTGCCTGGTGCGAGATGCCCAGCATGCGGGCCACGTCGCGCATGCTCAGGCCCTCGACGCCGCGCTCGGCGATCACCTCGCGCGCGGCCTGTACGCAGGCTTCGCGCAGGTCCGTTGGCGGTGCGGTGAGCCGTGCCTTCGCCCGGGACTTCGCGGCTGCCCTCACCACGCCCTCACCACGCCCACGGCGCGTAACGCGCGAGGAACGGTGCGGGCGTGCGGGACGGCATCGGCGAGGGAGGAGCGGCCATGGCAGAGTAGCTGGTGTTGACAGTGTCTACAAAGATAGGGAATCATGTAGACACTGTCAACAAAAGAGGTCGGCCGATGGCTGGAACGTTCGTCGAACCGGCGCCGTCGCCGGGCAGCCCGGTACTGCGCATGTTCGGCCGGTTGTACTTCGACCAGCGGCCGCTGGTGCTGTTCGCGCTGGCGATGCTGCTGCTGGCGATCCCGGCGCTGGCCGCGCTCGCGCTCGATCCGCGCACCGTATACGGCGTCGCGAACTGGGCCAAGCCGCTCAAGTTCATGGCTTCGGGCGCGCTGTTCGCCCTGACCATGGCGTGGATCGTCGGGCTGCTGCCGCAGGCGCAGCGGCAGTCGCGCACGATCCGCACGCTCGCCTGGGTGGTCATCGGCACCATGTCGTTCGAGGTCGGCTACATCTCGCTGCAGGCGGCGCTCGGGGTACCGTCGCACTACAACACGGCCGATCCCTTCCATGCCGCGATGTTCGGGCTGATGGGGCTGGCCGCAGTGCTGCTGGTGGCCACGCAGCCGGTGCTGGCCTGGCAACTGCGGCGTGCGCTGCCGCCGACGGTACTGGTGCGCGCGGTCGTCGCCGGGCTGTGGCTCACTTTCCTGTTGTCGGTGGCAAGCGGCTTCCTGCTCGGCGGGCTGCGGCCGCCGCCGGGCAGCGGGATGCCGGTGGCCGGCTGGCACCTCGGCGGGCCCGACCTGCGGCCCGCCCACTTCCTTGCCGTGCATGCACAGCAGCTGCTGCCGCTGGCAGGCCTGGCGCTGCAGCAGCTGCGTCCGGGGCTCGGCCGCACGCTGTTGCCGCCGCTGGTGGTTGCCTATGTGCTGGCGTGGGCAGGCCTGGTGTTCGCCGGGCTGCCGCGCGCCGGCTGAGGCCGACGCGGGACCGGGAGCGCGCTCAGGCCTGCGCGTGCTCGTCGCCGGGGCCGATCGGCAGTTCGACCGGCCGCCGCAGCCGGGCGGACAGGTCGTATGCCTTGGCGAGCATCAGCCGGTCGTGGCCCTCTGCCGCGGTCGCGTGGATCGTGTGCGCGCCGACCGACAGCCGTTCGAGCCAGGCCTGGGTCTCGTCGTGCAGCGGGCCGCGCAACGCGCCGAGTGCCATGTCGCCGGCAGGCGTGCTGCCGATGAAGTCGACGCGCCGGCTGGCGTCCGACAGGTAGGCCCCGTCCTGCGGAGCCTCGGTGGCCATCACGAAGTCGCGGTGGGTGTCGTCGATGGTCATCACGCCGGTGGTGCCGACCACGCCGACCTCCAGCCCGTAGACCGCGCCCGGCCAGGACACCGGCAGCGCCCAGTTGACCATGCTCTGGTAGATCGTGCCGTCGTCGAACACCATGGTGCCGGCGGTGGCGTCGATGCCGCCGCAGGCAGGGCCGAGCGTCTTCGCGATCGAGCGCGCGTCGACCTCGACCGGGGTGCGGCCTTCCATCATCCACATCACGATGTCCAGCGCATGCGTACCCGAGATCACCATCGGTGAGTTGGGTACCGGGTCGGGTTCGCGCCGGTAGGCGTTGAGCGCGACCATGCGATTGAGGAAGGCGCGGGTGGAGACGGTGGTGATGTCGCCGAGCTCGCCGCGCGCGACCTTGTCTTTCGCCACCATCCAGCGCCGCCGGAAGCGCTGGGTGTAGCCGATCAGCGCATCGACACCCGACTGGCGGATGGCTTCCAGCACGCGCTCGGATTGCGCGAGATCGTTGGCGATCGGCTTCTCGATCAGCAGAGACACCTTGTTCGGATTGTCGAGCGCAGCCAGCGTCGGCTCGGCGTGCAGGTGTCCGACGGTGGAGATCAGGGCCGCCGTCACCTCCGGCCGCAGCAGCAGCTCGCGGTAGTCGTTGGTGACGAAATCGGCGCCGAGCTTCGCGGCGACATGGCTTGCGCGCTCTGGGTCGATCTCCGCGATGCCGATCCAGTCGACCTGGGGAAAGCGTGCGGCGATCTCGCCGCGCATCAGCCCGACCCGGCCCGCGCCGACGATGGCGAGTCCGATCCGCTTCGGCTGGACGGTACGCATCCGGGGCCTTTCAGTCGGGCTTCATGCCGGACTGCTTGACCAGCCGGGCGTAGAGCGCGAGTTCGCTCTTCAGGAATGCGGTGAACTCATCCGGCGTGCTGGGCGTGGCATCGGCACCCTGCGACAGCAGCCAGGCGACGAACTCGGGCTGCCTCAGGATCTTCACCGTCTCGGCATTGAGCCGCTGCACGATCGGCGCCGGGGTACCGGCCGGCACCATCAGGCCGTGCCAGGTGATCGCCTCGAACCCGGGAAAGCCGGACTCGGCGATGGTCGGCATCTCGGGGATGGCGGCAGAGCGTTTTGCACTGGTGACTGCGAGCGGGCGCAGGCGGCCACCCTTGATGAAGTTGAGACTGGACCCGAGGCTGGCGAACATCAGCTGGGTCTCGCCGCCGATCAGCGCGGACAGGGCCGGCGCGCTGCCCTTGTACGGCACGTGCACCATCTTCAACCCAGCGGCATCGCTGAACATCACGCCGGCGAGCTGCGCCGGGGTGCCGGTGCCGGACGAGCCGTAGTTCAGCTGCCCGGGGCGGGCCTTGCCGAGCGCGATCAGGTCCTTCAGCGACTTCACCGGCATCGACGGGTGCACGACCAGGATGTTCGGGAACGCACTGAGCCGGGTGACCGGCGCGAAATCCTTCAACGTGTCGTACGGCAGCTTCGGGTGCAGGTTCGGGTTGATCGCGTTGGTGGTGTTCGAACCCATGAACAGCGTGTAGCCGTCAGGCGCGGAGCGGGCAGCCGCTTCCGCACCGACGATGGTTCCGGCGCCCGGCCGGTTCTCGACCACTACCGAAAGGCCCGACTGCTCGCTCAGCTTCTGCGCCACCGCGCGCGCGACCAGGTCTGCGCCGCCGCCGGGCGGGAATGGCACGATGTAGCGCAGGGGTTTCGACGGCCAGGACTGGGCTGCTGCGCCCGGCGGTGCCATCAGCAGCGGCGACAGCAGCACGGGCAGGGACAGAAGCGCCGCCGGAACGGAGGCGGCGGGCACGTGCTTCGGACGCATCAGGCGAGGTTCTTCCGGAAGAAGGCGACCGTTCGATCCCAGGACAGCTTCGCGGCCACCTCGTTGTAGCGTGGCGTCGAGTTGTTGTGGAAGCCGTGCTGCGTTCCGGGATACACATGCGATTCGAACCGGACGCCGGCGGATTTCTTTGCCTCTTCGAAGGCCGCCTTCAGGCGATTGATGCCGTCGTCGTTCTCGGCGTAGTGCACCAGCAGCGGGGCGCGCATCTTCGGTACCGCGGCGGTCTCGGCGGCCGCGCCGTAGTAGGGCACGCCGGCCTGCAGTGCGTCGCCCAGCTGCGTGGCGAGCCAGTTGGTCGTGCCGCCGCCCCAGCAGAAGCCGGTGACGCCCAGCTTGCCGTTCGACAGCGCATGTGCCTTCAGGAAGGTGGCGCTGTTGAGCATGTCGGTGCGCAGCTTCGGCTGGTCGAGCTTGGACTGCAGCATCCGCCCGTCGTCGTCATTGCCCGGGTAGCCGCCTGCCGGGAACAGCCCGTCGGGTGCCAGCGCCAGGAAGCCGTCGACTGCCGCGCGGCGCGCGACGTCCTCGATGTACGGATTCAGCCCGCGGTTCTCGTGGATCACCAGCACCGCCGGGAAGGGGCCCTTGCCGGCCGGTTGCACCAGGTAGCCGCGCATCTGCCCGGAGTTTCCGCCGGGCGACGGATAGTTCACGTATTGCGCGCGAATGCGCGAATCGGTGAACGAGATCGTCTGCGCCGCAGCGTAGCGCGGCATCAACGCCTGCGCCATCGCCAGCCCGCCTGCGGTGACCGCCGCCGCGCGCAGAAGGAACTCGCGCCGGTCCATCCGGCCATGGCAGTACTCGTCGTACAGGTCGAACACCCGCTGGTCGATCTCGATCTGGGTGAGTCCGCGGGGCTGCTCGAGCAGGGTGCTGTCGGTCATATGCATTCCTCGGAGTTGGTCGGGTAAGGCTGAACCGTCATTCTGCCTTGGCCTTCGATTCCCGGATCACCCTGGCCCAGCGGGCAATCTCGGCGGCAAGGTACTTTGCGAAGAACTCCGGCGGCTCGGCGATCGGGTCTGCGCCCATCTGTGCCAGACGGTCGCGCACATCGGGCTTCTGCACTGCCTTCACCGCGACGTCGTTGAGCAGGGTGACCACGTCTCGCGGCGTGCCGGCCGGAGCCAGCAGGCCGTACCAGGTCTCGGTGATGAATCCCGGTATGCCGCCTTCGACCATCGTCGGCAGGTTCGGCAGCAGCGGCGAACGCCTTGCGCTGGTGATGCCCAGGGCACGGATTCGCCCTGGCGCCATCAGCGGCTGCGCCGAGGGAATGTTGTTGAACGCGAAGTCGACTTCGCCGCTCGCCAGCCCGGCGAGCGACGGCGCGCTGCCTTTGTACGGGATGTGCGTCATGTCGACGCCGATCATCACCTTGAGCATCTCGCCGGACAGGTGCTGCGAGCTGCCGACGCCGGAGGACGAATAGTTGAGCCTGCCCGGGTTCTTGCGCGCGACCGAGATGAATTCCTTCACCGACTTCGCCGGGAACGATGGATGCACCAGCAGCAGGTTCGGGCTGGTCGCGAACACCGCGATCGGCGCGAAGTCCTTGACCGGGTCGTAGCTGATCTTCGTGTACAGGCTGACGTTGATACCGTGCGCGGCGGAGCTCATGAACAGCGTGTAGCCGTCGGCTGGCTGTCGTGCGACGAATTCGGCCGCGACGTTCTGTGCCGCGCCGGGCCGGTTCTCGACCACCACAGGCTGGGCCAGTGCGGTCGAGATCTCCTGGGCGATCAGCCGGCCCATGATGTCGGTGCCGCCGCCGGGTGCATAGCCGACGATCATGCGGATCGGCTTGGCCGGAAACTTCTGTGCATGGACCTGCGATGCGCCGCAGGCCAGCGCAGCGGCGCCCGCGAGGAGCGCCGCGCACCGTCGGCGGCCACTGCGGTCGTGGGGGTGATGCGTGGGCAGGGCGTCCATCGTTGCTCCTCCGGGTATGCTTTCTATACGGGATCGACAGGAATCGTACACTGCCGCAGCAGCCACCGGGTGCGGCGCGCCGTGCGCAGCAGGCGTATCGCGAGGGCTGGCGGCAGCCGCCGGTTACACTGTCTGGAGGGAGGCACCCGCATGGAACTCGGATTCATCGGACTGGGCCGCATGGGCGGCAACATGGTGACGCGCCTGCTGGCGAAGCCGGCGATCCGCGTTGTCGTCCACGATCGTGCGGAGCCGTCGATGGCGGCACTCGTCGCACTCGGTGCCCGCGCAGCCGGCTCGCCGGCGCAGCTGGTCTCGCTGCTGTCCGGCACCCCGCGCGTGATCTGGCTGATGCTGCCGGCGGGCGATGTCACCGAGGAGATCTACCGGCAGGTGCGCGAACAGCTCGGCGCAGGCGACATCCTGATCGATGGCGCGAATTCGAACCACCGCGACACCTCGCGCCGCGCGGCCGAATGCGCCGCGCGCGGCATCCGGTTGCTCGGCGTGGGCGTCAGTGGCGGCATCGTCGCGGCCGACAGGGGCTATCCGATGATGATCGGTGGCGATGCGGCGGCGTACGAGCATTGCCTGCCGCTGTTCGAGGCGCTCGGTCTCGAGCAGGGACACGCGCGGGTCGGCGACGACCCGTCGTCCGGGCACTACGTGAAGATGGTGCACAACGCGATCGAGTACGGAATGATGCAGGCGATCGCCGAGGGCTTCGACCTGCTCCAGAATGGTTCGGTGAAGGAACTCGATCTCGCGCGCATCGCCGGTATCTGGAACCACGGCACGATCGTCAGCTCGTTCCTGATGCAGATGACGGCGAATGCGCTGGCGCGCGACGGCGACCTGTCCGGTGTCGCGCCGTACGTGGCCGACAGCGGCGAGGGGCGCTGGGCGGCGATCGAGGCGATGGAGCACGGGGTGCCCTTCGTCGCCAACACCTATGCGCTGCACGCACGCTACCAGTCGCGCGATCCGAACTCGCTCGCCCTGCGCCTGCTGTCCGCGATGCGCCGGGAGTTCGGCGGCCATGCGGTGAAGCCGGCCGGGACCGACTGATGGGCCTGCTGGTCCGGCTGCCGGAGCGGGCGGCGCTGGACCGGGCCTGTGCAACCTGGCTCGCGTACCGGCTCAGGTCCGACGCAGGCCCTGTCCTGTTCGCTGCATGCGGCGGACGCAGCGTGGATGGCATCCTCGCCGCACTGAGCACGCGCGCAGACGTGCCGTGGGAGCGGGTGCATCTGTTCCTGGTCGATGAACGCGTGGTGCCGGCAGGCGATGCGCAGAGCAACCTGCGCCAGCTGCGTCAAGTGTTCGTGGCGCCGCTCGTCTCCGACGGGCGGATGCGCGCATCGAACGTGCATGCATTCCACTTCCCGGACTGCCCGTCCATCGAAGCGCAAGCCGCGGCGGTGGATGCGTGCAACAGCGAGCTTCAGGCGCTGGGCGGGCGCTTCGACGCGGTGCTGCTGAGCGCTGGGGAAGACGGTCATGTCGCGGCGCTGTTCCCCGGCCACCGGTCGATCGAGGACCGGTCGGACGGTTACTTCCGCTTCGACGATTCGCCGAAGCCACCCGCGTCGCGCGTGACCGCATCGCGCAGTCTGCTGTTGCGGTCGCGCGCGGCGGCACTGGTCTTCACCGGGGAATCGAAGCGCGACGCGCTTGCAGGGTTCGTTGCCTGCGGCACGGCCCTAGCCGGAACCCCGGCCGCCGCGTGCGGGCTGGATATGCGCTGCATTCCCGCCTGCCTCGTCCGCGCGCTGCCAGAGTGGGTGGCCTTCACTGACCTGGATGAGAGATGACTGCGCCTGCCGACGGCAACGTGTGCGAACCCTGCGTGATCATCGTGTTCGGTGCCACCGGCGACCTCGCTAAGCGCAAGATCTTCCCCGCGCTGCATGCGTTGCATCGCCGCGGCTTCCTGCACCCGGCTACTCCTGTCGTCGGCGTATCGCGCCGCCCGATGTCCGATGCAGCGCTGCTGGCTTCGCTGCATATCGACGAAGCCGGGGGCGATGCAGACGGGCTGCGTGCGTTCGCCGCGTCGGTTCGCTGCATCGTGTTCGACCATACGGAAGCCACGTTGCCCGCCTTCGTCACTGCCGTGGACGACCTGGCCCGCGAACGGGGCGCGGGTGCCGCGCGGGCGGTCTATTTCGCGCTGCCCGCCGATGCGTTCGAGCCGACGGCCGCACTGCTCGTGAAAGGCGGCTTCTTCCATGACGATGGCTGGCGCCGGCTGTGCTTCGAGAAGCCGTTCGGCCATGACCTCGCGTCCGCTCGCGAGCTCAATGCGAAGGTCACGCGTCACTTCGACGAGTCGTCGATCTACCGGATCGACCATTACCTGGGCAAGGAGCTGGTACGCAACCTGATGGTGATGCGTTTCGCAAACCCGCTGTTCGGCCAGATCTGGAACAGCGCGTTCATCGACCATGTGCAGGTGACGATCGCCGAGACGCTCGGTGTCGAGGGGCGCGCCGGCTACTACGAGAAGGCCGGCGCGGTGCGCGACATGCTGCAGAACCACCTGATGCAGGTGCTGGCACTGGCGGCGATGGAGGCGCCGGAGGCGCTCGATGCCGACAGCGTGCGCGATGCGATGGTCGAGGTGGTGCGCCAACTGGTACCGCCGTCCGACGGCGACGTCGTGCTCGGGCAGTTCGGCCCGGGAGAGGTTGGCGGCAGGCCGGTGCCGGGGTATCGGGAAGAGCCGGGCATCGATCCATCCTCGCCCACCGAGACCTTCGTGGCGGTGCGCGCCTGCATCGACAACCCGCGCTGGCAGGGCGTCCCGTTCTTCCTGCGCACCGGCAAGCGGATGGGAAAGAAGCTGGCCGAGGCCAACATCGTGCTGCGTGCACAGCCTGGCACCCTGTTCCGCGCAGATCGTGCGGTCGAAGGCGAGCCCGGTCCGAACGTGATCTCGATACGTATCCAGCCGAACGAGGGCATCTCGGTCGAGTTCACGGTGAAGGCGCCGGGCGAGGGGCTGCGCCTGGAGACCGCAGTGATGGAGCATTGCCATCACTGCGTCTACGGGCTCAACACCGCCGAAGCCTATGAGATCCTGCTGCACGAATTCCTGGTCGGTGACCAGACGCTGTTTACGCGTTGGGACTTCGTCGAGGCGAGCTGGCGCTGGGTCGACGCGATCACGGCTGCGCGCGGCCGCCAGAGTGCAGCATTCCCCAACTATGCCGCCGGCACGTCGGGTCCGGCAGAGGCGGAGGCCTTGCTCGGCGACGGGCGCGACTGGCTCGTCTCGCGTGACATCCTGTCATGAGTCACGAGAACGTCATGCTACGACCCCATAATCGAGTGGAACCAAAATGAAGACAGAACGGGAAATCAGCGTCAACGGTCGCAGCTATCGTCGTGCAACGGCCCCGGTGGTGGTGGCCTGCATCGATGGCTGCGAGTACGACTACATCACCGAGGCGGTCAAGGCCGGCGTGGCGCCCTGGTTCGCCGGGGTGCTGGAATCGGGTACGGCGCGGCTCGGCGATGCGGTGGTGCCCACCTTCACCAACCCGAACAACCTGTCCATCGTGACCGGGGTGCCGCCGTCCGTGCATGGCATCTGCGGCAACTTCTTCTACGACCGCGAAGCGGACGCGGAAGTGATGATGAACGACCCCAGGTACCTGCGCTGCGGTACCGTGCTGGCTGCCTTCGCGGCCGCCGGCGCCCGCGTCGCAGTGGTCACCGCCAAGGACAAGCTCAGGGCGCTGCTCGGCCACGGGCTCGACGGCATCTGCTTCTCGGCGGAACGCGCCGACCAGGTCACGCTGGCCGGTAACGGCATCGCGGACGCGACCGGCCTCGCTGGCATGGCGGTGCCTTCGGTGTACAGCGCGGCGCTCAGCGAGTTCGTCTTCGCCGCCGGCGCGGCGCTGATGGATCGCGAGCGCCCCGACCTCATGTACCTGTCGACCACCGACTACGTGCAGCACAAGGAAGCGCCCGGCACGCCGGCCGCCAACGCGTTCTACGCGATGATCGATCGCTACATGGCGCGCCTGCAGGCAGCCGGCGCGGTGATCGGGCTCACGGCGGACCACGGCATGAACGCGAAGTTCGATGCGGCCGGGAGCCCGGACGTGGTCTACCTGCAGGACGTGCTCGACGCACGACTGGGCGCAGGCCTTGCCCGGGTGATCCTCCCGATCACCGATCCCTATGTGGTCCACCATGGCGCGCTCGGTTCGTTCGCGACGGTCTACCTCGCGCCATCGGTGTCTGCCACCGCAGTCGCGGCACTGGTCGCCAGCCTTCCGGGCATCGATCTGGCGCTGCAGCGCGACGACGCCTGCGCGCGCTTCGAGCTTCCGCCGGACCGCATGGGCGACCTCGTCGTGGTGTCGGGCCGCCACGTGGTTATCGGGACCAGCGTTTCGCGGCACGACCTGTCGGGCCTCGATGCGCCGCTGCGATCGCATGGCGGTATCTCCGAACAGAAGGTGCCGCTGCTGGTGAACCGTCGGCTGCAGGGCGTGCCGTCGGATGCGCGGCTGCGCAACTTCGACATCTTCGACCTGCTTCTCAACCACACGACATAGCAGCGCCCAGCCGTCCGCACAGCCGGGCGTGGCGCGATGAGGAATCCATGACCAGCCTGAACCGCGTCCACCGTTTCCTGCGTTCGGCGACGCGTTCCGTCGCCGCCCTTCCGGTCGCCGCTGCGGCGATCGCGATGCTTGGCCCGGACGCCGCCCTCGCGCAGCCGTTTCCGCAACCGGGCAAGGCAATCCGCCTGCTGGTGGGTTTCCCGCCAGGCGGGTCCACCGACCTGCTGGCGCGCAGCGTCGGCAACAAGCTGGGCGAACAGCTCGGCGTGCAGGTGGTGGTGGACAACCGCGCCGGCGCTGCCGGCAACGTCGCGGCCGAACTCGCCGCGCGCGGCAACCCGGATGGATACACGCTGCTGATGGCGACGGTCAGCAGCCACGCCATCAATCCCGCGCTCTATCGCAGCGTCCCCTACGACCCCATCGGTGACTACGCCCCGGTCAGCCTCGTGGCGTCCTACCCGCTGATCCTCGCGGTGAATCCCTCCCTCGGCGTGAAGACGGTGGCCGACCTGCTGGCGCTGGCGCGACAGAAGCCCGGCACGTTGAACTTCTCGTCTTCCGGCAACGGCTCGCCGGGCCACCTGTCGGGCGAGCTTTTCAAGATGCTGGCGAAGGTCGAGATGACCCACGTGCCGTACAAGGGCGGGGCACCGGCTACCGCCGCCGTGCTGGCCAACGAGGCGCAGCTCATCTTCGCAACGCTGCCGGGAGCGATCGGCTTCATCAAGTCGGGCAAGCTGATCGGTCCTGCCGTGACTACCGCGAAGCGCTCGGGTGCGCTACCCGACGTGCCGACGGTCGCCGAGGCCGGTGTGCCGGGCTTTGCAACCAGCTCTTGGGCCGGGCTCGTCGCCCCGGCGCGAACGCCACGCGCCGTCACCGGTGCGCTGCGCGAGGCGGTGGTGAAGTCGCTGGCCGCACCCGACCTGCGCGAGCGGCTCGCCCGCGACGGTGCCGACCCGGTGGGCAGCACGCCGGAGGAGTTCGGGGCCTACATCAAGTCCGAGCTCGCGCAGTGGCGCAAGGTCGTGCAACAGGCAAAGGCGCAGGTCGACTAGGTCACGGCTCAGGGGACCAGCCCCCGCCCAGCACCCGGTAGAGCGTCACCAGGTTCTGTGCGTACTGCGTGCGCAGCGACACCTCGGTCTGCTGGGCGGTGAACAGCGAGCGCTGGGCGTCGAGCAGTTCGAGGTAGCTGCGCACGCCGTTGCGGAAGCCGAGCTCGGCGAGGGTGAAGCGGTCCTGTTCGGCGCGCACCTGCGCCTGCTGGGCGCGCAACTGCTCGGCGAAGGTCTCGCGCCCGGCCAGTGCATCGGCCACCTCCCGGAATGCGACCTGCACGGTGCGTTCATACTGGGCGAGCGCAATGCGCTGGCTCGCTTCCGCGACCTGCTGGTTGGCCCGGTTCCGGCCGGCGTCGAAGATCGGCTGCAGCAGCTGCGGTGCGAAGCTCCAGGCGAGCCCGGACGAGAACAGTCCGCTCAACTGGCTGCTCGCCATGCCCAGGCTGCCAGTCAGCGTGATGCGCGGAAAGAAGGCTGCGCGCGCAGCGCCGATGTTCGCATCCGCGGCGCGCAGAAGCTGCTCGGCCTGCCTCACGTCGGGCCTGCGTGCGAGCACTTCGGACGGGATGCCGGCCGGGAGGTCGGGTATTCCGAACGTACGGGTGACATCCGCTGCCAGAGCCGCCTGCGACGGCAGTCCGGGCGGCAGGGGCTGGCCGACCAGCAGCACCAGTGCGTTCTGGTCGAGCGCGCGCTGGCGGGTGAACTGCGCGAGCGCGGCGCGGGCCGATTCGAGCAGGGTCTCGGCTTGTCGTACCTCTAGCATCGAGCTCACCCCATTGTCGAAGCGCAGCCGGGTGAGGCGGTAGGACTCCTCGCGCGTATCGAGGGTCTGGCGGGTCACGCGCAGGAGTTCCTCGTCACCCTGGATAGAAAGGTAGAGGGTGGCGACCGAGGCGACCAGGCTGATCTGTACGGCCTTGCGTGCCTCTTCGGTGGCAAGGTACTGCGCGAGCGCGGCATCGGAGAGGCTGCGTACGCGACCGAACAGGTCGAGCTCGTAGCCGGTGACCTGGAGCCCCGCAGAATAAAAGCTGTTGATGCCGCCATCGCCTTTGGACTGGCGCGAGCCGCCGATGCCGGCGCCCACGGTCGGCAGTCGATCTGCGCGCCGTACATCGAATGCAGCGCGCGCCTGCTCGATGTTGAGCACGGCGATGCGCAGGTCCCGATTGTTCTCGAGCGCGAGGCGGATCAGTTCGCGCAGACGCTCGTCCGCGAAGAAGCGCTGCCACTCGATCTCGCTGGCAGGCGTACCCTCGCCGGCCGGAGCGCCCGGGAAAGCGCTGGCCACTGGCGCCAGTGGACGCTCGCTGCGCGGGGCCATCGACGCGCAACCGGCCAGTGCAATGCCCGCGAGCACGGCAGCTGCCGAAACCGCCACGCGTGCGATGGCGGCGCGCCTGCGATGGCGGTGCCGCCATCGCACGGCAGGGGCATGGTATGGCGGCCGGGTCATCGCAGGCTTTCTTGCGGGGACGCCGAGGTCGACGCCGGCGTCGGCGCAGGCGTCGTGGCAGTCGCGTGCTGCGGACGCCGACTGAACAGACGCATGACCACGACATAGAACAGCGGCACGAAGAACACCGCGAGCACGGTGGCGCTGATCATGCCACCCATCACGCCGGTGCCGATCGCGCGCTGGCTGGCCGAACCCGCGCCGCTCGCCACTACCAGCGGCAGCACGCCGAGGATGAACGCGAGCGAGGTCATCAGGATCGGACGGAATCGCAGGTGCGCGGCCTCCAGCACGGCATCGACCACGTCGCGGCCCTGCGCATGCAGGTCCTTCGCGAACTCGATGATCAGCACGGCATTCTTCGCCGACAGGCCGATGATCGTGATCAGGCCCACCTTGAAGTACACGTCGTTCTCGAGCCCCCGCAATTGCGCGGCCAGCACGACGCCGAGCACGCCCAGCGGCACCACCAGGATCACCGCCAGCGGGATCGTCCAGCTCTCGTACAGCGCAGCGAGGCACAGGAACACCGCCAGCAGCGAGAACAGGAACAGGATGTTGGCGGTCGCCCCGGACAGTTTCTCCTCGCGCGACTGCCCTGTCCACTCGAAAGCGAAGCCCGGGGGCAGCTGCGCGGCGAGACGCTCCATTTCGGCCAGCGCTGCGCCGGTGCTCTGGCCGGCGGCGGGTTCGCCCGAGATGCGCACCGCCGGATAGCCGTTGTAGCGGACGGTCTGCATCGGCCCGCTGATCCAGCGCGGTACCGCGAAGGCGGACAGCGGTACCGGCTGCCCCGCGGCGTTCAGCACGTTGATGCGCAGCAGGTCGTCTGCCTGCATGCGCGCGGGCGCATCGGCCTGCACCACCACGCGCTGCAGGCGTCCGGCGTTCGGGAAGTCGTTCACATAGGACGACCCGAGCGCGGTCGACAGCGCATTGTTGATCGATGCAAAGGCGACGCCCAGCGCGCTCGCCTTGTCCCGGTCGATGTCCAGCTGCAGTTGCGAGGCATCCTCCAGCCCTTCGGGGCGCACCGCCCGGAGCAGCGGGCTCTTCGCGGCCATCCCGAGCAGCTGTGCGCGTGCGGCGAGCAGTGCCTCGCGGCCGTTGCCGCCGCGGTCCTGCAGCCGCATCGCGAAACCGGTCGCGCGCCCGAGTTCCGGGATCGGCGGCGGACTCACGGGGAAGATGAAGGCATCACGGATCGTGGCGAGTCCGCCGAAGGCGCGCCCGGCAAGCGCCTGTGCGGTGTGGGCTGCGCCGCGGCGCTCGTCCCAGTCATTGAGCGTGACGAAGCCCAGGGCGGCGTTCTGGCCGGTGCCCGCAAAGCTGAAGCCGAGCACGCTGACGATGCTCTTCACCTCGGTGGTCTGCGCGAGCATGTACTGCTCGACCGCGGCCATCACCTCGCGCGTACGGGTGACCGTCGCGCCCGGGGGCAACTGCACGTTGACGAGGATGTTTCCCTGGTCCTCGTTGGGCAGGAACGAGGTCGGCATGCGGTTGACCATCACGACCACCGCCGCGACGATGGCGGCGTAGATGAACAGGTAGCGCAGCGTGCGGCGCAGCAGGGCGGCGACCACGCCCTCGTAGCCCTTCGCGGTACGCGTGAAGCCGCGGTTGAACCAGCCGAAGAAGCCGCGTTTCGCATGGTGGTGCCCGGCCTCGACGGGCTTGAGCAGGGTTGCGCACAGGGCCGGGGTGAAGGACAGCGCGAGGAAGGCCGAGAACAGGATGGCGGTGACCATCACTGCCGAGAACTGGCGGTAGATGTTGCCGATCGCCCCGCTGAAGAAGGCCAGCGGCACGAATACCGAGACCAGCACCACGGTCACGCCGATGATGGCCCCTGAGATCTGCGACATCGCCTTGCGCGTCGCCTCGACCGGGGACAGCCCCTCGGTGGTCATGATGCGCTCGACGTTCTCCACCACCACGATCGCATCGTCGACCACGATGCCGATCACCAGCACCATGCCGAACATGGTGAGCACGTTGATCGAGAACCCCATCGCGAGCAGCGCGGCGAAGGTGCCCATCAGCGCGATCGGTACCACCAGCGTCGGGATTATCGTGTAGCGGATGTTCTGCAGGAACAGGAACATCACCAGGAACACCAGCACCACGGCCTCCAGCAGGGTCATCGCGACCTGCCGGATCGAGATCTCCACGAACGTCGAACTGTCGTAGGGGATGCTTGCCTTCACGCCAGGCGGGAAATAGCGGGACAGCTCGTCCAGGCGGACCTTGATCGCCTTCGCCGTGGCCAGTGCGTTGCCTGTGGGCGAGAGCTGCACGCCGATGCCGGTCGATGGCTGTCCGTTCAACCGGGCCTGCGGGCTGTAGGACTGCGCGCCCAGTTCGATCCGGGCGACATCCTTCAACCGCACCAGGCCGCCGTCGGTCGCCGAACGGAGCACGATGTTTCCGAACTCCTCCGGCGTGGCCAGCTGCCCCCTCACCACGACCGTCGAGAACATGCCCTGGCCGGGTACGTTCGGCAGAGCGCCGATGGTGCCGGAGGCGACCTGTGCATTCTGTGCGGCGATCGCCGCCGTCACGTCGAACGAGGACAGCCGATAGCCGACCAGTTTCGCCGGGTCGATCCAGATGCGCATCGCGCGCTCGGTGCCGAACAGCTGCGCCTGTCCCACGCCGGGCACGCGCTGGAGCTCGGGCAGCACGTTGCGCGAGGCATAGTCGCCGAGTGCGATCGGGTCGAAGGCCGGGTTTTCCGACGAGAGCATCGTGAACAGCAGGAAGTTGGAGCGCGCCTTGTCGACACGTACGCCCTGCTGCGTCACCGCGATGGGCAGCCTGGGCGACGCGCGGCTCAGGCGGTTCTGCACATCGACCTGCGCCAGGTCGGGGTTGGTGCCAGGCTGGAAGCTCAGGGTGATCGAACCGGTGCCGTCGGCCTGCGCGACCGATTCGATGTAGATCAGACCGGGTGAGCCGTTCATCTCGCGCTCGATTACGCTGATCACGCTGTCCTCGAGCGTCTGTGCCGACGCACCCGGGTAGGTCACCGATACGATGATCGATGGCGGCGCGACCGTCGGGTACTGCGCCACCGGCAGCTGGGTGATCGACACCACGCCGATCACCAGGATGAACAGCGAGATCACCCATGCGAAGACTGGCCGTTCGATGAAGAACGCCGCCATCTAGGACCCCTGTGCCCGCGCGGGGGAGGGCGCGCCCGGTGGCGCGGCCGCCCCGGCCGGCGTGCTGCCCGGCGCCTGCCATGGCACCGCCTTGACCGGACGATCACCCTGCAGCTTCTGGAAGCCGTCGACCACTACCTGCTCGCCGGCCTTGAGTCCTTCCAGCACCACCCACTGGCCATTGCGTGCCGGGCCGAGCTTCACCGGCCGGTCGGATACCTTTCCGTCGGCTGCCACCACCTTCACGCTGTCGCCCTGCGCCGCGCGCTGCACGCCCTGCTGGGGCAGCAGGATGGCCGATGCGGCGCTCGCCTGCTCCAGGCGCGCGCGTACGTACATGCCGGGCAGCAGCACGCCGCGCGGGTTTGCCACCTCGGCGCGCAGCGCGATCTGGCCGGTTGCCGCGTCCACAGACAGGTCCGAGAACAGTAATCGGCCCGCGACCGGATACACCGTGCCATCTTCCAGCACGAGGCGCACCGGCACCGCCTCTTCCGCTCCCGCCCGCCGCAGTTCGCCGCGGGCGATGGCCGCGCGCAGGCGCAGCACGTCGGCCACCGGCTGCAGGATGTTCACGTAGATCGGGTCGATCTGCTGCACGACGGCCAGCGGCGTCGACTCGCTCTGGCCCACCAGTGCGCCCTCGGTCACCAGCGCGCGCCCGATGCGGCCGGCGATCGGCGCGGTCACGCTCGCGTAGCCGAGGTTGATCTGCGCGGTCTGCAGCGACGCATGGCTGGCGGCCAGTTCGGCCTCGGCGAGTCTCTGCGCGGCAACCGCGTTGACATAGTCCTGCTGGCTGATGGCGTTGGCTTCGGCCAGCGGCTTGTAGCGCTCGGCCTGTGCACGCGTCTGCATCACGTTCGCCTCGCCGCGTGCGACGGCAGCCTGCGCGGCCGCCAGCAGCGCACGATAGGGTGCCGCATCGATCTGGAACAGCACCTGTCCGGCCTTGACGTCGCTGCCTTCGCGGAACAGCCGCTGCTGCAGGATGCCGGCGGCGCGGGCGCGCACCTGGGCGATGCGCGAAGCTTCGGTGCGGCCGGGCAGTTCGGTGACCAGCCCGACCGTACCGGTGTCGACCGTCACCACGCCTACTTCCGGTGGCGGGGGGGCGCCCTTGCTTCCCTTGCGGTCGGCAGGCGCGCCGGCGCCGGTCTTCATCTCTCCGGACACAGGCTTCGTACCCTCACCGCAGCCGGCCAGCGCGAGGACGACAACGAGGAGCAGGGCCGCGCCGGGAACGGCCCGGGCCGCCGGAGGTTGTCGCTTTGCTTGCATCGATGACACCTTTTGCTGAACGACCGTGTGCCAGGGGATCGGCCAGCGCGGTGAAGTGCCGTGCAGTGCGGCCGTCGCGTGACCGCACGATACGGTCTCCCGACTATACCGACATACCTGCGTGCACAACGGCGGGCCAGGCAGGTACGCATGCTCGCCGGTGCGGAAATCGCGTTCGACCGTCCTGCTTTACGGGGCATCGGCCGTGGGGTACAACCGGCAGCATAGACATGCAGGGAAGAATGTCACCACACAGGAGGAGTGCAATGGCCCGCATACGCTACCTGCATCCGCAGGACGTGACCGATCCCGAGATGAAGCAGTGGCTGGTCGATGCGATCGAGACCGGCAGCCCCGGCCCCGAGAATCAGGCGATCCGCGCGCACAACAAGGTGGTGATGCGCTCGTTCACTTCGCTGATCCGGACAATGCGCGCCGAGGGCGTGCTGCCGCAGGAAATGCGAGAGCTGATGCGCGCGCGTATCGCCACCTCATGGGGTCGGATGTTCGCCACCGACTGCCACTATTGAGGGAACATGAATACCGCACAGTTCGTGCGGGTCCCCGGTCACCGGATGTCGCTGCTCGACGGCGAGCAGTCCTACCTGCAGTCAGACGCCTTCACCGATCGCGAGAAGATTGCGCTGCGCTACTGCGACGCGATCATCGGCAATCCGCTGCATGCGGACGATGCCATGTGGGATGAACTCCACCGCCACTTCACCGAGCCCGAACTGGTCGAGCTCGGCCATTACATCGGCTTCATGTCGGGTGGGCAGCGCTGGCTGCTGACCTTGCATGTGCAGCATGGCGAACTGGCGGAGTCGATCCGCGAGCGTACCGCCGCCGAGGCGGGTAAGGCTGGGGTCTGACCCTGGGGTCAGACCCCGGGGTCAGACCCCAGGGGTGGACCCCAGGGGTGCCAGGGTCGAGGCTTGGCTGGCGCCGGTCAGTCCCTGAACGACGGATCGAGGCGGTCGGCCTGGCGCAGGCAGGCTGCCCAGTTCTTTGCGCGATTGGCGAGCCGCTCGCCGCCCTGCGATTGCGCGAGCGCGTATTCGCAGACCGAATCGTCGATCAGCGTGACCGGCGCGCCGCCGGACAGTGCGGCGATCTGTCCCTTGCAGGCCATCTCGAGGAAGTGGTGCTCGAAGAAGGCGTCCTGCACGCTCGGGCCGCACACCAGCGCGCCGTGGTTTCGCAGCAGCATGATCGACTGCTCGCCGAGGTCGCGGATCAGCGGCGCGCGCTGCTCCATGTTGAACTCGAAGCCGCCGAACGTGTGGTAAGCGATGCGCTTGTAGAACGTGACGGCCTGCTGGTTGATCATCAGCAGGCCGTGCTGTTGCGAGGACACACCCATCGCTGCTTCGGTGTGCGTATGGAATACCGCGTTCAGGTCGGGGCGGGCCGCCAGCAGCCCGGCGTGGATCACCAGGCCACCGCCGCGCAGCCGCGGGCTGTCCTGCCGGGGGGTTCCGTCGAAGTCGAACTTCAACAGGCTGGAGGCGGTGACCTCCTCGAACATCATCGTCGGCGGCTTGATCAGCAGGTGCTGCGGTTCGCCCGGCACGCGCATCGACAAGTGGTTGTAGGTGAGGTCGTTCGAACCATAGTGCGCGAGCAGGCGGTAGCAGCAGGCGAGGTCGACGCGTGCAGTCCATTCGTCGGTGGAGACCCGGCTGCGCACGTCGCTGTCCAGGCCGTTGCTCGAGGGATGGTTCATGGCGTCGCGTCCTAAGGGTGTGTCGCGGTCACGGTCGATGCCGGGATTGCTGTTTCCGCCGGCAGGGCCTCCGGCAGGAAGCCGCCGGACTGATGCCTCCATAATACGGCGTAGTGGCCGCCCAGTCGAAGCAGCTCTTCGTGCGTGCCCTGTTCGACCACCCGGCCAGCGTCGAGGACCACCAGCCGGTCCATGCGCGCGATGGTCGACAGCCGGTGCGCGATCGCGATCACGGTCTTGCCCTCCATCAGCCCCAACAGTTGCTCCTGGATCGCGCGCTCTGCCTCGCTGTCGAGCGCCGAGGTAGCCTCGTCGAGCACGAGGATCGGTGCATCCTTCAGGATCACCCGTGCGATCGCGATGCGCTGGCGCTGGCCGCCGGACAGCTTGACCCCACGCTCGCCGACATGCGCGTCGTAGCCGGCGCGCTGGTTCCAGTCCTGCAGGTCGACGATGAAGTCGTGCGCCTGGGCCTTGCGTGCGGCGGCCACGATCTGCGCCATCGTCGAGCCCGGCCGCCCGTAGCCGATGTTGGCCGCGATCGAGCGGTGCAGCAGCGAGGTGTCCTGGGTCACCATGCCGATGGCCGCGCGCAGGCTCTCCTGCGTCACCTGGGAGATGTCCTGGCCATCGATCAGGATCCGGCCGTGCTCGGTCTCGTGGAAGCGCAGCAGCAGGTTGACCAGCGTCGACTTGCCTGCACCTGAGCGTCCGACCAGGCCGACGCGCTCCCCGGGCGCTATATCCAGCGACAGGTCATCGAGCACCTTGCGGCCGTCTTCACGCGAGTAGGTGAAGCTCAGCCGTTCGAAGCGGATGGCACCGCCACGCGGCGCCGGCTGCACCGAGAGTTCGGCCGCGCCAGGCCGGTCGGTCAGGGTCAGTGGCACCGCGATGGTTTCCATCCCCTCCTGCACGATGCCGATGTTCTCGAAGATGCCGGTGACTTCCCAGCTGACCCAGCCGGCGACGTTGGCGATCTGCCAGGCGAGCGGCAGCGCGGTGGCGACCAGCCCGGCACCGATCGCGCCTTCGCTCCACAGGTGGATGCCTATGGCTGCGGTCGAGGTGAGCAGCAGCGCGTTCATCACCGAGAGCGTGAACATGAAGCGCGTGATCAGCCGCATGTGCGCGGCCATCGCCGCGGTATGCTCGTCGATCACTTCGCGCACGAAGGCGTCTTCGTCGCGAGCGCGGGCAAACAGCTTCACCGTCAGGATGTTGGTGTAGCTGTCGACCACCCGCCCCATCACCATCGAGCGTACTTCCGAGCTCGCCTTTGCCAGGTCGCGCATGCGCGGCACGAAGCGATGCAGGAAGAACACGTAGCCGACGAACCAGAGCGCGGTGGGCACCGCAAGGCGCCAGTCGACGGCCGCCATCAGCAGCAGCGCGGTGAGCCCGTAGATCGCGATGTACCAGATGGCGCGGATGCTGCTCACCACGCATTCGCGCAGCGCGTTGCTGGTCTGCATCACCCGGTTGGCGATGCGCCCGGCGAAATCGTTCTGGAAGAAAGACCAGCCCTGGCGGGCGACATGCCAGTGGCTCTGCCAGCGGATCATGCTGGTGACGCCGGGCAGCACCGCGTTGTTGCGCACCAGGCTGTCGGCGAGCATCGCCAGCGGCCGCCCGACCAGGATCAGCAGCGCCATGCCCGCCAGCATCGGCCCCGATTCCGCGAACGCCGCTGCGCGGTCGGCATTCTCCATCAGCCCGACGAGCCTGCCGATGAAAAGGGGAATCACCGTGTCGATCAACGCTACCGCGAGGCCGGTGCACAGCATCGCCAGATAGAGGCCGCGGGTCTGGCGGATGAAATGCCAGTAGAAGGCGAGCAGCCCCGCAGGCGGCGCCGCGGGCGGCAGCGCCGTCTGCTGCACGCGGGTTTCGAAGTAGCGGAAGATCGGCAAGGGCACGGGTGCGCCGGAGGCGGCGGCAGTCGACAGGGGGTGCAGCCGGCGGTTGCCGGCCACGGCCGGATTGTCCTCCGGTAAGGCGAGTGCCGGGCGGCTGCTCAGTCCAGCATGCCGCGCGATGACGCATCTGCGGCCCACGCGTCGATCAGCACATGCAGCGCTTCCTCCGGCCAGTTGCCGCAGCGCGCGGCGTAGCTGGCGAGGTGGGTCGCCGCCGCGAGCCGCCGCGAGGTCGCCGCTTCGCCCGCGGTGGCTGGTGGGGCGAGCGCCTCGAGGGTGAACTGCTGCAACTTCTCGGCGGCCAGTTCGGTCCGTTTGACGTCGCTGCGCAGCGAGGCGGTCGCGTCCGCCTGGAACGCCCCGATGTCTTCCTTCAGCAGGCGGCGCACGCCGCGCAGCGGCTTCACTACCTGCTCACGCCAGTCGCGCGTGGCCTGGTCTAGCGCTGCCACGGCGGCCTCGTCGAGCATCCGACCGCAATCGGCAAGGTACAGCAGGAACAGCACCAGGTTGACGTCGGCGCCGCCCTCGTCCTGCAGGGCCAGGCAGGCCTGCGGCACGTCCGGCCGGGCATAGATGCGCAGCGAGAAGCCCCAGAAGCTGTCCTTGCCGGTGGCGTCTGCCGTCACGATGCCGGCTCGTCCTTCCAGCGTTTTACCGTGCGCGTGTCGATGCCGAACAGGTCGAGCGCGCGGCCGACGGTCTGGGTGACGATGTCGTCGAGGGTCTTCGGCCGATGGTAGAAGGCGGGCACTGGCGGCATGATGATCGCGCCATTGCGCGTGGCCTGTTCCATCAGCGAGATATGGCCTGCATGCAGCGGCGTCTCGCGCAGCAGCAGCACGACGCGCCGGCGCTCTTTCAGGCAGACGTCTGCGGCGCGCACGATCAGTTCGTCGTCGAACGAATTGGCGATGCCCGAAAGGGTCTTGATCGAGCAGGGGGCCACCAGCATGCCTTCGGTCTTGAAGGAGCCACTGGAAATCGATGCCCCGATGTCGCGGTAGTTGTGCTGGGCGCTGGCCAGCGACTTCACGTGGTCCAGGTCGTAGTCGGTTTCCTCGACCAGCGTGCGCGCGGCCGACGGCGACATCACGAGGTGGGTTTCAACGTCGGGCAGTTCGCGCAGGATCTCGAGGGCGCGCACGCCGTAGATGATGCCGGACGCGCCGGTGATGCCGATGATCATTCGCTTCATGCAGGGGCCCGTCCGGTCGATGCGCCGCGCATCCGGCGCGGCTTTGCAGGGGTGGTCACACGTAGTGGGCGCGAGGGTAGCAGATGAGGCGCGCATGCTGTTGCGCGGACCTGCCGTAGCAGCATGCGGCCGGCAGCACGGGCAGGCGGGATAGAATCGGCAGCCATGAACGATATCCCCTGGTCGCAACGACTGCTGCACCGGCTCGACCCTGAAGCCGCCCACCTTGTCGCGTTGTCCGCGTTGAAGCTGGGCCTGGCACCGATGCCCGGCCCGTACGAGGATCCGATCCTCGCGACGCGGATCTGGAATCTCGATTTCGCGAGCCCGATCGGGCTCGCCGCCGGTTTCGACAAGGATGCCGAGGTGGTCGATCCGATGCTCAGGGCCGGTTTCGGGTTCGTGGAGGCCGGTTCGGTCACGCCGAAGCCGCAGCCGGGCAACCCGAAGCCGCGCCTGTACCGGCTCACCGAAGACCGGGCAGTGATCAACCGGTTCGGGTTCAACAGCCAGGGCATCGACGCCTATGCCGAGCGGCTGCGGGCGCGCCGCCGCCGGGGTGGGGCGCGCGGTATCGTCGGTGCGAACCTCGGCAAGAACAAGAAAACCGCCGATGGTGCGGCCGACTACGTCATCGGCATCCGGGCCGTTGCCGGATTGGCCGACTACCTGGTGTGCAACATCTCCTCGCCCAACACCCCGGGGCTGCGTGGCATGCAGGCGCGCGCACCGATCGAGGACCTGCTCGGGCGGGTGCTCGTGGCCAGGGGCGAGGCGACCCCGGCCGGCTGCAAGCCACCGCCGCTGCTGGCCAAGGTGGGCCCCGACCTCGATGCGCAGCAGGTACAGGACATCGCCGAAGTGGCGCTCGCGACCGGCCTCGACGGCCTGATCATCGGCAACACCACGATCGAGCGGCCGCCCGGGCTGCTGGGCCGGGATGCCGCGCAGGCCGGTGGCCTTTCCGGCGCGCCGCTGCTGCCACGGGCCAATGCCTGCCTCGCCGATTTCGCGCGCGCGACCGGCGGGCGCCTGCCGATCATCGGCTGTGGTGGCGTGTCCAGCGGCGCGGACGCCTACGCGAAGATCCGCGCGGGCGCTTCGCTGGTCCAGCTCTACTCGGCACTGGTGTTCTACGGGTTGCCGCTGGTCAACCAGATCAAGCGCGACCTGGCGGCGCTGCTGCGCCGTGACGGCTTCGCGAGCCTCGGCGAAGCGGTCGGCGTCGACCTGCGCGGCTCAAGCTAGCGGGTCGCGGGTACCCGGCTCATGTAGATGCCGGCGCCGATCACGATCAGTGCACCCAGCAGCAGCCAGCGGTCGGGCCACTCGTTCCAGAGCAGTACGCCGAGCAGCACCGCCCAGACCAGACCGGTGTACTTGAACGGCGTCACCACCGCGGCGCGTCCGAGCCGCAGGCCTTCGATCATCGCGAAATGCGCGCCGGCATTGATCACGCCGGCGAGCACGAACCAGGCGAGCATGCCGGCGCTGACCGGCAGCCATCCCGAGGGCTCCATCAGCAGGCCGCCCAGCGCGACGATGAGGGTCGACCAGAACAGGATGGACAGCGAGTGGTCGGTACGCGACAGCCGGCGCGACACGAGGTCGCGCACGCCGTTGACCGCAGCGCCGATCACCGGCAGCAGGAGCGCCCACTCGAAGCTGGCGGCTCCCGGCCGGATCATCACCAGCACGCCGATGAAGCCGACGATGATCGCGATCCACAGCCTGCGTGCGACCTTCTCGCCCAGGACGGGTGCCGACAGCGCCGCTACGAAGATCGGGCTGGCGAAGGTGATCGCGGTGACCGTGGCCAGCGGCAGCCGGTGCAGGGCGCTGAGGATCACGAACGTGCCGGCGAGGAACAGGCCGCCGCGTACCAGCTGGCCGCGCCACGATACGATCCTGAGCACGGACGGCCCGCCCACCGACAGTGCCCAGGCGAGGATCACCAGGACCGCGGCGAACTGTCGGATGGTGATCACCTGGCCGATCGGATAGGTCTCGAGCAGGAACTTCGAGATCGAGTCGCCAAGCATCAGAAGCAGTGCGCTGATCATCATGGCCACGATGCCGCGCGCCTGGGCTTTCGCCGCCCTGGCCGTGGCGTCCCTCGCCGTCGCATCGTGCGCCGTCGGCGCGACCGTGGCGCCGGTCGCGCCGCTGCCGTCCGGCGGATGCGGCATCAGGCCGCCGCCTGGCCTGGCTCGACGCAGGCCAGCGCGGCGCGCATCACCTCGATTCCCATGGCCTGGGCGGTGCCGACCCTGGGCGCGCGTTCGCTGAGAAGCCGGCGCCATGCGCGGGCGCCGGGTACCGACTGGTAGAGCGCGAGGATGTGGCGCGTGACGGATGCAAGCGGCGTGCCTTCGGCCATCCGGGCGCAGGCGTAGCCGATCATCGCCTCGACCACTTCATGCCGGTCGACCGTTCGCGACGCGTCGCCGAACAGGCTGCGGTCGACCTCGGAGAGCAGCCAGGGCGAGTAGTAGGCGGCGCGGCCGAGCATGACGCCATCGAGCGCGAAGGTATCCAGCGCCTGCTGGCAGTCGTCGATCGTCTGCAGGCCACCATTGATCACGATCGACAGCCCTGGCCGGTCGCGCTTCAACTGCCCGACCACCGGATAGCGCAGCGGCGGGATTTCCCGGTTGTCCTTCGGGCTGAGGCCATCGAGCCAGGCGTTGCGCGCGTGGACGATCAGCGTGCGGCAGCCAGCGGCCGCGACCGCGTCGACGAGCGTGTACAGACGCTCGGTCGAATCGTCGCGGTCGATGCCGATGCGGGTCTTCACCGTCACCGGGATGCGTACCGCCGCGATCATCGCCGCGACGCCTTCGGCGACCAGCGCCGGCTCGGCCATCAGGCAGGCACCGAAGCGCCCGGACTGCACGCGGTCGCTCGGGCAGCCGACGTTCAGGTTCACCTCGTCGTAGCCCTCGGCCTCGGCGAATGCCGCGCAGGCGGCGAGTGCCGCCGGATCGCTGCCGCCGAGCTGGATCGCGACCGGATGCTCGGCGCGGTCGAAGCGCAGGAAGCGGGCGCGATCGCCATGCAGGAGCGCCCCGGTGGTGACCATCTCGGTGTACAGCCGTGCATGCCGCGACAGCAGGCGCAGGAAGAAGCGCGCATGGCGGTCGGTCAGGTCCATCATCGGCGCGACGCAGAAGCGATGGGACAGGGGCGCCGGCAGGGCCGGCGTGGCGGGCGACAGTTGCAAGGGCTGCTCGATGGCGAGGAAACGGCCTAGAATTATCCCACCAACTGTCGCAGAGGCCTCGATGATCGAAGCAGGGACCCTGGACCGCTTGCGCGCGCTGGCCGGCGACCGCTTGCAGACGACCCATGCGATCCGCGAGCAGCATTCCCGCGACGAGTCCGGCCATGCGCATGCGCTGCCGGACGCCGTGCTGTTCGTCGAGTCGACCGACGACGTATCGGCGGCACTCCGGCTCGCATCGGCCTGCCGCATGCCGGTGGTGCCGTTCGGAACCGGCACCGGCATCGAGGGCGCGTCGATCCCGGTGCGTGGCGGGCTGTCGCTCGACCTGTCGCGCATGAACCGGGTGCTTTCGGTCAACGTCGACGACCTCGATGCACGCGTGCAGGCGGGCGTGACCCGGCTGCAGCTCAACGATGCGCTGAAGGAGCATGGCCTGTTCTTCCCGATCGATCCGGGCGCCGACGCGTCGCTGGGCGGGATGGCCTCGACCCGTGCATCGGGAACCAATGCGGTGCGCTACGGCACGATGCGCGAGAACGTGCTGGGGCTGACCGTCGTCACCCCGTCAGGGGAGGTCATCCGCACCGGCGGGCGGGCGCGCAAGTCGGCCGCCGGCTACGACCTGACCCGCCTGTTCGTCGGCTCCGAAGGCACGCTGGGCGTGATCACCGAGGTGCAGCTGAAGCTCTACGGCCAGCCGGAACGGATCGCCTCCGCGGTATGCCAGTTCGACTCGCTCGAAGGAGCGGTGCGCAGCGTGATCGAGACGATACAGCTCGGCGTCCCGGTGGCGCGCATCGAACTGCTGGACGAACTGCAGATGCAGGCGTCCATTGCCTATTCGAAGCTCGACGAATTCGTGCCGGCACCGACCCTTTTTTACGAGTTCCACGGCAGCGAGGCCGGCGTGGCCGAGCAGACGGCCACCGTCGCGGGGCTGGCGGCGAGCCATGGCGGCGGTGCCTTCCGCCGGGCTGAGAAGACCGAGGAACGCAACCGCCTGTGGAAGGCGAGGCATGCCGCGTATTACGCCGCACTGGCGCTGCAGCCCGGCGCGCACAGCATGGTCGCCGATGTCTGCGTACCCATCTCGCGGCTGGCCGAATGCGTGCTGGCGGCGCAGCACGACAGCCAGGCTGCCGGCCTGCTGGCGCCGATCGTCGGCCATGTCGGCGACGGCAACTTCCACGTGACCTATCTCGCGCGCGACGATCGCGAACGCGCGCTGACCGTATCGCTGCATGCAGCACTCGTCGAGCGTGCGATCGATGCTGGTGGAACCTGCACGGGCGAGCACGGCATCGGCATCGGCAAGCGCGGTTACCTCGCGCGCGAGCATGGCGAGGGAGCGGTGATGGCCATGCAGGCGATCAAGCACGCGCTCGACCCGCTGGGGATCATGAATCCGGGCAAGGTGCTGCCGGATGCAGACTGAGCCCGGGGGCGGATCGACGATCCTCGCAGCTTCGCAGCGGGCCCCCGCGCTGGTGATCTCGAACGCGACCGTGTTCGACGGCAGCGGCGCGCCCCGATTCGCCGGCGATGTCGCGATCGACGGCGATCGCATTGCCGCGCTGGGCGCGCCCGGGACGCTGCGCGGCGCAGCCTCGATCGACGCATCCGGGCTCGCGCTGGCGCCGGGTTTCATCGACGTGCACACCCATGACGACCGCATGCTGATCGATGGCGGCGCGATGTCGCCCAAGGTCAGCCAGGGCGTGACCACGGTGGTTGCCGGCAACTGCGGCATCTCGCTCGCCGGGCTCTCTGGCCGCGGCCGTCCGCCGCAGCCGCTCGACCTGCTCGATGCGAGCGGCGAGTGGTTCCGCTTCCCGACCTTCCGCGACTACTTCGATGCGTTCGAGCGTCACCCGGCCGCGACCAACGCGGCCTTCCTGGTCGGCCATTCGACGCTGCGCGCGGCCGCGATGGACGACCTGTCGCGCGCGGCATCGCCGGCGGAGTGTCGCCGCATGTGCGCGGCGATCGACGAGGCGATGCAGGCCGGGGCGATCGGCCTGTCGACCGGCACCTTCTATCCGCCGGCCGCAGCCGCGCCGACCTCGGAGCTGATCGAGCTGTCGCGCCGGCTGACCGACTGCGGCGGGTTGTACGTGACCCACATGCGCAACGAGGCCGAGGCGATCCTGCCGGCGATCGACGAGACGCTGGAGATCGGCCGGGCCTGCGGCATCGGAGTGGTGATCTCGCACCACAAGGTGGCTGGCCTGGCCAACCACGGGCGGTCGGTGGAGACGCTCGCACGGATCGCCGATGCCATGCAGCGGCAGCCGGTGTCGCTCGACTGCTACCCTTACGAAGCGTCCTCGACCGTGCTCAGCGCGTCGCGACTGGCGATGTCCTCGCGGGTGCTGGTCGCCTGGTCGACGCCGCATCCGGAATGCGCCGGCCGCGATCTTGCGCAGGTCGCGGCCGGGTGGGGCATCGCGGCCGAAGAGGCCGTACAGCGTCTGCAACCTGCAGGAGCGATCTATTTCATGATGGACGAACACGACGTGCAGCGTATCCTGGCCTTTCCCGAGACCATGATCGGTTCCGACGGCCTGCCGCACGATGCCAGCCCGCATCCGCGACTGTGGGGCACCTTCCCCCGCGTGCTGGGCCATTACAGCCGCGACCTCGGGTTGTTCCCGCTGGAGGTCGCGGTGCACAAGATGACCGGGCTGCCGGCCGCGCGCTTCGGGCTGCACGGCCGCGGCCGCGTGGCGCAGGGTGCGTTCGCCGACCTCGTGCTGTTCGACCCTGCAACCGTGATCGACAGCGCCACCTTCGATGCGCCGGTGCAACCGGCCGCCGGCATCCACACGGTGATGGTGAACGGCACGCCTGTGTGGCGCGACGGATGCGCGACCGGTGAGCGGCCCGGACGCGTGCTGCGCAGGGAGGGCCGGGCATGAGCGGCGGGCAGCGGCTCGACGGGAAGACTGCGCTGGTGACCGGTTCAGCCAGCGGCATCGGCCGCGCGATCGCCGGGGTGTACGCGGAGGCGGGCTGCGCGGTGGCGCTGGCCGATCTGAACGGGCCAGGCGCCGAGGCGGCGGCCGCCGCGATCAACGCAGCCGGCGGCCGGGCGATCGCCGTCGCGATGGACGTGACCGACGAACTGCAGGTCGAGGCCGGGTTCGATGCCTGTACGGCCGCCTTCGGCGACATCGACATCGTGGTCTCCAACGCCGGCATCCAGATGGTCAAGCCGGTACAGGACTTCACCTTCGACGAATGGCGCCGGATGATCGGCATCCACCTCGACGGCGCATTCCTCTGCACGCGCGCCGCGCTGCGCCGGATGTACGCAGCCGGGCGCGGTGGCTGCCTGCTGTACATGGGCTCGGTGCATTCCAGGGAAGCCTCGGCGCTGAAGGCGCCCTATGTGTCGGCCAAGCACGCGCTGGTCGGCCTGGCGAAGGCGGTAGCCAAGGAAGGCGGTCCGCAGGGCGTGCGCACCAACGTGATCTGCCCCGGCTTCGTGAAGACGCCGCTGGTGATCGCGCAGATTCCCGAGCTCGCGCGGCGCCACGGCATCAGCGAGGACGAAGTGGTGCGTACGATCATGCTGAAGGACACGGTCGACGGGGTGTTCACCACGGTCGAGGACGTCGCGCAGACCGCGCTGTTCCTGGCCGCGTTTCCGAGCGCTGCGCTGACCGGGCAGTCGGTGATCGTCAGCCATGGCTGGCACATGCAATAGGAACGGCAGCTACCGGAACAGCCGGCACGAGCCGCCGCGATGCATGCGATGAATGCAGACAGGAGTGCGATTTGAACGACGAGACCACAGGTGCCCCGGACGGGGCCATCTACTTCGAGGACATGACGGTCGGCCGGCACTTCAATACCGGCACGGTAACGATGGAGGAGGCGGAGATGATCCGCTTCGCGCAGGCGTTCGATCCGCAGCCCATGCACACCGATCCCGAGGCTGGGCGTGCGTCGATCTTTGGTGGCCTGATCGGCAGCGGCTGGTATACCGCCGCCCTGACGATGAAGCTGGTGATCGGGGGCGACATGCGCTCGGACGATCGCGGGCGCGTTGGTTTGGGCATCGAACTGTTGCGCTGGCCGACGCCGACCCGCCCGGGGGATGTCCTGACCGCGGTCACCGAGATCCTTGAAGCCCGTCCGTCGGGCTCGCGGCCGGATCGCGGGATCGTCAAGCTGCGCACGCTGACCTACAACCAGAAGCGCGAGGTGATGCAGGAACTGGTCGCCAACGTGCTGGTGCCGCGCCGGCCCGCCTGACGACACAGCACCGGCCGGCGCGTGCGCCGCCCGGTGCCGTCACTGCCCCGGACGACCGCGATCGCCCGGGCGAGGGTCCGCCGTTCGCCCTACTTGCGCGCCGCTGCGGCCACGTCCCCGGCACTGGCCAGCGCGCCGACCTTCCACGCCAGACCCAGCACCTTGTCCACCTGCGCCTTCGGCAGCACGTCTTCGGCCAGCCCGCGGAACTTCGCCTCCAGGTCGGCATCGGTCTGCGGCCGCTTCAGGCTGCCGATGGCTGCTTCCACGTACTTGCTGAGCGTGCGACCGTCCTTCAGCTTCACCTCGACCAGGGTCTGGTCCTCGTGCATCGTGGTGTCGACCACCGCGGTGACCTTGTCGCGCAGCGCGATCACCCTGGCGTCGCGCACCACCGCATCGCTGTACTCGCGCTCGCCGGCCGCACCGTAGATGAAGCCGGCCGCGGCGGAGTGGTAGACGCTGAACTTGCCTTCGAGGCCGGTCTGCGGCGTCTTCTTGCCGGTGAGTTCGAGCACCAGCGGATGCACCTTGGCCAGCACCGACTCGATCTCGTCGCCGGCCAGCTTGTGTTCGTTACGCAACTGCACGCAGGCATCGATGATCGGGTGGATCACGATGCCACAGGCGAACGGCTTGTAGGTGTTGAGGTCGATCTCGAAGGTCTTGCCCAGGCCGTCGATGATCTCCGACGGATCGAACTTCGTCGACAGCACATGGGCGAAGCCGCGCGGCGCCTCGATACCGCGGTTCGAGCTGGTGAAGTTCTTCTCGGCGAGCAGCGCGGACATCAGGCCGTTCTTCGCGGCATTGCCGGGGTGGAACGGCTTGCACATGGTGCCGAACATCTCGCGCAGGCCGGAGGACTGGGTGGCGGCGATGCCCAGCGCCCAGACCATCTGCTGCTCGTTCAGTCCGAGCAGCTTGCCGCAGGCGGCCGCCGCGCCCATCACGCCCGCGGTGCCGGTGATGTGCCAGCCGGTGTCGTAGTGGTTCGGATAGACCGAGTTGCCGATCCGGCACTCGACCTCGACGCCCAGCACCAGCGCATGCACGAAGTCTTCGCCGCTGACCGGACGATGCTCGGCCAGGGCCAGGATCGCCGAGCACACCGGGCCGGCCGGGTGGATCACCGTCTTCAGGTGGGTGTCGTCGAAGTCGAACATGTGCGAGCTGATGCCGTTGAGCAGTGCGGCATGCAGGATGTCGAGCCGTTCGCCGCGGCCGAGCACCGAGGCCTGGGCTGCGCCTGCCATCGGCGCCAGCGCGGCCAGCGCGATGTCCATGCCCTCATGGTGCGAGCCGCCGATCGCGCAGCCGAGCCAGTTGACGAAGGTGCGCGTGGCATGGTGGCGGGTGGCGGTCGGGATCGATTCGAAACGCGACTCGACGACATAGCGGGCGAGGATTCGGGTGACTTCTTCCATGTACGGCTCCTGGCATGCGGGTGTCACGCGGCACGCATCGTGGCGCGCGCGACGGGCACGAAAAAGCCGCGATTCTACCGAACCGCGGCTTCGGGGTACTGCCGGCTGGCAATCAGACGGTTTCCGGCATCTTCGTCCGGGTGCCGAACTGGGAGGACGACAGCGTGCCTTCGGCAACGCCGTTGGCCACCGTCTCGTCCGGGAAGATCAGCTCGACCTTGTTGCCGACCGGGTCCTTGGTGAAGACCTGGTAGGCATTGGTCGATACCAGCTGCTCTTCGTACTCGACGCCGAGGGCCTTGATGCGCGAGCGGTAGTCGTCAATCCCGACGCAGTGGTAGGCGGTGTGGTCGTAGCCCGAATGCGCCTCGTCGATGCCGGCCCAGTCTTCCGGGAAACGGACGACGACATGGAGCAGCGGGTGGTCGCCGTCGTACATCCAGATGCCCTCGGACGGAAAGGGCGGGCGATAGCCCACCTTCAGGCCCAGCAGCCCTTCGTAGAACGTCTCGATCTTCGGCAGGTCCGAACGGCGGCAGCCGATGTTGATGTGGTGCACGGGAACGCGCGACTGGGTCATGTCTCTCTCCTGGGGATCGCGGCGCGGTCCGGCCGCAGTTGGATGATTTCCGGCTACCCGTCCACTTTACTCCCGCAGCGCCGGGGGCTCAAATGATGCCGGCCCTGGCCGCGCTGAATCAATCGGACCGGCCGGCTCAGTCGATCCGGACCTTCGCCGTCTTCACCACCTTGGCCAGCTTCTCGATCTCGGAACGGATCATCGCGCCGAACGCTTCCGGGGTGCTCCCGGCAATGTCGGCACCGACTCCGGTCAGCCGTTCGCGCACGTCCGGCTCCTTCAGGATGCGCACCAGTTCGGCGTTGATGCGGTTGATGATCTCGCGCGGCGTACCGGCCGGCACGAGGATGCCGTTCCAGGAATTGTTGGCGTAGCCCGGCAATCCGGACTCGGCCACCGTGGGCACGCTCGGCAGCACCGGCGAGCGCGTCTCGGTGGTCACCGCCAGCGCACGCAGCCGGCCGCTGCGGATGTGCGGCGTCGCGCTGATCGTGTTCTCGAACTGCATCGAGGTCTGGCCGCCGAGCAGGTCCATCAGGGCCGGTGCGGAGCTCTTGTAGGGCACGTGCACCATGTCGAGCCCGGCCAGCTGCTTGAACATCTCGCCGGAGATGTGCCCGAGGCCACCCGAACCGGACGATCCGAAGGTGAGTTCGCCGGGACGCTTCCTTGCCAGCGCGATCAGTTCCTTCACCGACTTCACCGGCAGCGACGGATTGACTACCAGCACCGCCGGGGAACTGGTCAGGTGGATCACCGGCGCGAAGTCCTTCAGCATGTCGAACGGCAGCTTGTAGAGCGACGGATTTACCGCGATCGTGCCGACCGTCGCGATAACCCAGGTGTAGCCGTCGGGCGGGGACTTCACCGCCAGTTCCATGCCGATGTTGCCGTTGGCGCCGCCGCGGTTCTCGACCACGACCTGCTGGCCCCAGGCCTCGGTGACTTTCTGCGCCAGCAGCCGGGCGGTCTGGTCGGTCGGGCCGCCCGGGGTGAACGGACAGATCAGGCGGATGGGCTTGGCCGGGAATACCGGCTGGGCTGCGGCTGCAGAAGGTAGCAGCAGCCCAGCGAACGCGAGCGACAGCAGATGCACGGCATCCTGTCGCGGAACGGGTGCTCTCATGTTCTCCTCCTTCGGAGCGTTGTCCTTGTTTGCGGAGGACTTTAACCCGTCAGTCGACCGGGGAGAACCCCGCCGTGACGATCACTGCACGCCCCTGCGCGGAGCACAGCAGGTCGAAGAAGGCCTGGCCGAGCGCCGCTTCGCGGCCCTTTGCGGCGCGGGCCGCGCCGTAGGCGGTGATCACCTGCAGGTCGCCCGGTATCTCGGCCAGAAGGTCGATCGTCGGTATCGGCTTGATCTCGCTCACCTGAGTGACACCGATCGAACCCGGGATGCGCTGTTCGCCGAGCCAGGTCATCGACACGTTACCGTTCGGGAAGTGGCGAATGCGGTCGGAGAGCGCGTCGCGGATGCCCAGCTTGATCAGTGCATTGTCGAAGTTGCGCCCGGCCGACGCGATCTGCGGATCGGGGTAGACGACCATGCTGGCCGCCAGCATCGTGGCACGCAGCGCCTCCGGCGTGGACACGTCCACCGGCGGATGACCCTTCGGCACCACCACGCCCATGCCGACCCGGCCGAGCGTGCGCTGCGAACCCGGCACGACCCATCCAGTGGCCGCGAGGTCGTCGAGCATCTCAGGGGTAAGCAGGATCACGTCCGCCGGTTCGCCGGCGAGTACGCGAGCCTTCTGCTGTCCGACCGCACCGAAGGTGACCGACACGGTCGCGCCGGAGACTTTCTCGAACACGGGGGCGAGGGCGGTGACGACTGCCTGCATGGCACCGGCACTGATGATGTTCAGCGTTGTCATGTCGGGTCTCAGGCCTTCACTTCGTTGATCAGCGGCTGGCCCTTGCACCAGCGATCGAGGTTCTCGAGGAAGATCGTCGACACGCGCGCTTCATTGCCGTCCGAGGTCGACGAGTTGTGCGGCGTGCAGATCACGTTCGGCATGTCCCACAGCGGCGATTCGGCCTGCAGAGGCTCGGTCTCGAACACGTCGAGGAAGGCGCCGCCGAGGTGGCCGGAGCGCAGCGCGGCGATCAGGTCCTGCTCGACCACCACCGGGCCGCGCGCGACGTTGAGCAGGTGCGCGCCTTTCGGCAACAGCGCGAGCCGGCGTGCATCGATCATGCCGCGCGTCTCGTCGCTCAGCGGGCAGCAGAGCATCAGCCAGTCGGTCTTCGGCAGCAGTTCGTCCAGCTTCGATGGATGCACGATCTCGTCGACCACGTCGTCGGGCCGCTTCGGGCTGCGCCGCACGCCGATCACCTTCAGGCCGAGTGCCTTCGCGATCGGCGCGGTGAAGCCGCCGATCGAGCCGACGCCGACGATCACCATCGTCTGGCCGCGCAGGTCTTTCGGCGCCTCGGCGTCACGCAGCGCATGCCACTTGTGGGCGCGCTGCGCCGGCAGCCACTTCATGAAGCCGCGCGACAGCATCAGCATCGCGCCGATCGTGGTCTGGGCGATCGGCTCGGCATGGGTACCGGCACCGGTCGACACGCGGATGCCGCGTGCCATCAGTTCGCCGTAGATCGGGCGGTCGATGCCGGCGCTGGCGATCTGCAGCCACTTGAAGCCCTTCGACTGGTCGATCGGCTTGAAGAAGTGCGGGCAGGCCTCTGGCACCGGCTCGTAGTGCCCGGCATGCGACATCGAACCGAAGCGGATGTCGCGCGACAGGAAGCCGGCGTCGATGCGCGAGGCGATCTCGTCGGGCAGGTAGACGAGCTTCGTGTCCAGCCGTACCAGTTCGAAGGTCGTGTTGTTCGCCTTCTCGATCTGCGCCAGCCGTGCGGCATGTTCGTCGATGAAGTTCTTCGAAAGCATCAGGGTCGGCATGGCGTGGGCTCCGGTATCTCTTCGCAAGGCGGTCAGGCGGTGTCCCGGCTCGGGACGGGCGGTGCAGGAACGAGGGGTGCGGTGGCTGGATCAGTCTGCCGGGGGCAGGTACTTCCCTTCCCACTCGATGATGTCGTCGAGCTTGAGTGCCTCGTTGTAGTCCTTGAAGGACAGCATCCGGTCGCGCGCGGACTTCGTGTTGCCGTCGCGCTTGAGCGTGTCGAGCGCGTGCCGGATACCGAAGCCGGCCGCATAGCGCGCGAGCCCGGGGTAGATCGCGATCCGGAAACCGAGTTCTTCCAGCTGGGCAGCCGTCAGCTGTCCCAGAGCGCCGCTTTCCTCGACATTGACCAGTGCCGGTGCGTCCACGGACCCGGTCACCCGCTTCATGTCGTCGAGCAGCGTCGGGCTGTTCTTCATCTCGACGAAGGTCACATCCGCGCCGGCCGACCGGTAGGCTTTCGCCCGTGCGATCGCCTCGACCAGCCCGAGCCCGCCGGCGGCGTCGGTGCGGGCGATGATCAGGAAATCCGGATCGCGGCGCGCGGCAACCGCGGCCTCGATCTTCCGGGCATGCTCGAGCAGCGAGACGACCGGACGTGCGCCCGGGATGTGGCCGCACTTCTTCGGCATCACCTGGTCTTCGAGGTGGATGGCGGCAACACCGCCGGCCTCGAACTCTTCGACCGTGCGGCGAACGTTCACCGCGTTGCCGTAGCCGGTGTCAGCGTCGCAGATCAGCGGGATCTCGACCGCGGCAGCGGCTCGGTGCGCATGCTGGGAGAACAGCGTGAGGTCGATCAGGCCGACATCGGCCCTGCCCAGAAGGCTGGCGGAGACGCCGTTGCCCGTCATGTACACGGCCTCGAAGCCGGCCATCTCGGTCAGGCGGGCCCCGTAGGCATCGTAGATGCCGGGAGCGACCACCATCGGGCCCGAGGTCAGGCGTTCGCGCAGGCGGCGGCGGGCAGAGGAAGAAGGCATGCGGAAGTTCCGGTGGAGCGCGAGCGGCGGTTGCACCGCCCGGATCGACCGGCGGGCGGCCGGCAACGGCGGGCAGCGCCGCACGCAGGAGCGGACAGCGAAGCCCGCAGAAGCGGTGATTGTAGCCGACCCGTCGGGCGCTGCCGCGGGCGCCCGCAGGCTGTTGCGGGTACTCAGTCGATCTTGACGTTGGCCGACTTGACGATCGCCGACCAGCGCGCCAGTTCGGACTTCACCAGCACGGCGAGTTCCGCCGGGGTGCCGCCGATCGGGATCGCCCCGAGCGAGGACAGTCGCTCTTTCGCCTCGGCAGAGCCGAGCCCGCGGGCGATCGCTTTCGACAGCGTGTCGACCACCTCCGGGCTGGTGCCGGCGGGCGCGAACACCGCGTACCAGTTGGTGACCTCCCAGCCGGGCACGCCACCCTCGGCTGATGTCGGCACGTCGATGCCGGGCACGCGCCTGGACGTCGCCAGCGCGAGGGCGCGCAGCTTGCCGGCCTTGATCATCGGCGCGGCGGGGGCGTACTCGATCGACATCCACGGCACCTGGCCGCTGATCACGTCGGCCATTGCTGGCGCGGCGCCCTTGTAGGGCACATGCACGAACTGCGCTCCGATCATCGAGCGCAGCATTTCTGCCGCGAGGTGGTGGATGGTGCCAGTACCCGACGATGCGTAATTGAGGCCCGGGTTGGCGCGCGCGAACTTCACGAACTCCTGGAGCGTCTTCACCGGCAGCGACGGATGCACGATCAGCACATGGGGCACCGACGAGACCAGCGAGACCGGGGCGAAATCCTTGATCGGGTCGTAGGGCAGCTTCTGCAGCACCGGATTGATGCCATGAGTGCCCGCTGCGCCCAGCAGCAGCGTGTAGCCGTCGGGCGCGGCCCGCATCACGTGCTCGGTGCCGATCACGCCCGACGCCCCGGCCCGGTTCTCGACGATGCCAGGCTGGCCCAGTTGCTCCTGGATGGCCTGCGCCGCTATCCGGGCATTGAGATCGAGAGCGCCACCCGGAGCGAAGCCGGCGATGACGCGTACCGGCTTCGCGGGGAACTTCGCCGCCTGCGCGTATGCTGCCGACGTTGGCAGCAGCAGGCCGCTGCCGCCGGCGAGCGCGGACAGCAATCCGCCGCCGCCGGCCAGGGCGACACTGCGGCGGCGGGCATCGGGGAACGTACGGCGGGCGTGGCTCATCTCGGTGTCTCCAGGCGGGGAAGGGCGGCGGCGGTTCGCGTTCAGCGCGCGGCGCGCCGCGCGTCGTCGATCATGTGCCACAGCCGTGACGGCGACAGCGGCAACGAGGTGGGGTTCACGCCGTACTCGCCGAGCGCGTTGGCGATCGCGTTGACGATCACCGCCGGGGCGACGATCGTGCCGCCTTCGCCGGCTCCCTTGGCACCGATCGGGTTGATCGGCGACGGGAAGTCCTCGGTGATCACCGCGCGCAGGCGCGGAAAGTCCGTCGCGGTCGGCACCAGGTAGTCGGCGAGCGTGCCGGTGAGCATCTGGCCCTCGGCGTCGTACACCATCTCTTCCAGGAAGGCGCCGCCCAGTCCCTGCACCGTGCCGCCCAGCAACTGCCCGCGCAGCAGCAGCGGATTGATCGCGCGGCCGACGTCCTCGACCACGACATAGTCGAGCAGGGACACGTCACCGGTGCGCGCATCGACCGCGACATGCGCTGCGGCCGCCCCGTAGGCCCAGGTATGGTGGTGGTTGGCGAACGTGCCATCGACCACGATCGTTTCGTTCTTCGCCAGTTCGGCAAAGCCGATGCTGCGGCCGCGTGGCGATTTCGCCTCGGTGCCGGCGATCGTGACCTGCTCGGGCAGGCACTCGAGGTAGGTCGCAGCCGCTTCGCGCACGGCCTGCTTGAACTTGCCGGCCGCTTCGATGATCGCCGAGCCGCCCATCACGGTGGAACGCGAGTGGTACGAGCCGAAGCCCTCGTGCAGGTAGGTGGTCGACCCGTGCAGCAGCGTCAGCGCGGACATCGGGATACCGAGGGCATCGGCCGCGATCTGTCCGAGCGAGGTCTCCAGGCCCTGGCCGACCGAGGTGGAGCCGACATACAGCGTGATCGAGCCGTCGCGCGCGAGTTCGATCTTCGCGTTCTCGCGCGGGCCGGCCGCGCCGCCCTCGATGAAGCAGGCGACGCCGATGCCGTGATGGAGACCGTCGACCACCGTGCCCTGCAGCGCGAGCTTGCCCTGCCAGTCGAACTCGGCCAGGCAGCGCTCGAACGCGGCGAGGTAGTCGCCGCTGTCGGCCTCGGAGAGTCCGCTCGATTCCGGTGCCGACGGGGTGAGCGTCGCGAAGTGCCAGGGCATGTCGCTCGAGGTGACCAGGTTGCGCCGACGAACCTCGATCGGATCGAGGCCCATCGCCTTCGCGCCGCGTTCGATCAGCCGTTCGCAGAACATCGCGGTCTCGGCGCGGCCGGGTGCGCGGTAGGTACCGGCTGGGCCCTTGTTGGTGAACTGCACGTGCGAATCGACGTGCACCGCTTCGATGCGGTAGGCATTGGTCAGGAAATGCGGGATGTTGCGCGGCTGGATCAGCCCGTTGGTGCGCGGATACGCACCGAGGTCGCACCAGGCGGTGCCGCGCACGCCGAGGATGGTGCCGTCGGCCGCGAAGGCCATCTCGACGTCTGCCTCGCACTCGCGCGACTGCGCCATCGTCATCAGGTCTTCGCGCCGGTCGCTGATCCACTTGACCGGACGGCCGACATGGCGCGCGGCGAACGGCACCAGGAAATCCTCGACGTAGAACTCGCCGCGGGCGCCGAAGCTGCCTCCGGTGTCGCCCTCGATGAAGTCGACGGCGCTGTCGGGCATGCCGAGCATCCGTGCGCTGGCATGGCGGTTGAAGAACGGGACCTTCGCCGCGCCGTACACGATCAGCCGGCCGTTTGCCGCATCCCAGTCGGCGACCACGCCGCGCGCCTCCATCGTCACCGGCGCCTGGCGCTGGACGGTGAAGTGCTCGCGCTGGATGTGCACGGCTGCCGCGAACGCGGCATCGGCGTCGCCGCGCCTGGCGGTGAAGGTGACGCCGCGGTTGGTCGTCGTGGCGTCGAACAGCAGCGTCTCGTCGGCGGCCGAGGTCTTCCAGTCGGCGACCGCAGGCAGTTGCTCGAGGTCGAGCTCGATCGCCTCCATCGCATCTTCGGCCAGGGCGAGCGTGTCCGCGATGACGATCGCGATCACCTCGCCGACATGGCGGATACGGTCCTGCACGATCACCGGCTGGCGATAGGGTTCCATGCAGGGCAGTGGCTGCAGCCGGAGCGGGACGGTCGGTACCGGCTGGCCGGGCGCACTGGCGATCTCGGCCGCGGTGATCACCGCATGCACGCCTGGCATTGCGCGCGCTGCGCCCGCGTCGATGCCGCGTACGCGGGCATGGGCGATCGAGCTGCGCAGCATCGCCGCATGCAGCATGCCGGGCAGCGCCACGTCGTCGGCGTAACGGCCCAGGCCGCGCAGCAGCCGCAGGTCTTCGACCCGCTGTACGGACCGGCCGATGTAGGGGCCGTCGTCGGCGGTGGCTGCGGACTCCGGCAGGATGTCGGTCAGGCGGGCATTCATCGGCCGGCTCCCGCGGTCGGGTTGGCCGTGGCAGCGTGGCCGGCCGCACCGTCGCTGGCCGGGCCGCCATAGGCCGCGCGCGCATCCAGCACCGCTTCGACGATCGGCACGTAGCCGGTGCAGCGGCACAGGTTGCCGGACAGCACCTCGCGGATGCGGTCGGCGCTGGCGTCCGGCTCGTCGGTGAGCAGCGCATGCGCGGTGGTGAGCATGCCCGGCGTGCAGAACCCGCACTGCAGCGCATTGTGGCGGCGGAACGCCGCCTGCAGCGGAGACAGCGCATCACCGTCGGCCAGCCCTTCGACCGTAGTGATGGAACGGCCCTCGACCTGTACCGCCAGCGTCAGGCAGGAGCGCACGGCTTCGCCGTCGACGATCACCGTGCAGGCACCGCATACGCCGTGCTCGCAACCGACATGGGTACCGGTGAGCCTGAGGTTGTCGCGCAGGCAAAGCGACAGGGTGGTGCGCGGTTCGACCTGGGCCTTCACCGCATTGCCATTGACCTTGAACGAGACTTCCATCAGTGCGACTCCCCGCTGCGATTGATTGCCCTGCCGCCACTCTTCGTGGCAGCCAGTGCCCTTGCCAGCGCCCGCTCGACCAGTACGCCGACCAGGTTCCGCCGATAGGCCGCGCTGGCATGCAGGTCGTCCGCGGGATCGCATGCGCCTGCGGCCGCGCACGCAGCTTCGCCGATCGTGCCGGCATCGACGACCTGGCCGTCGAGCTTCGCCTCGGCGGCGGGTAGCCGGCGTGGACGGTCGGATGCGCCGATCACCGCGATATGCGTGTCGCGCGCGCGTCCGGCCGCGTCGAGGTCGAACCAGACCGCGGTACCCGCCATCGCGAAGTCGCCGTGGCGGCGCGCGAGTTCCTCGAATGCGCTGGCGCGCGTGGCGGGCCAGGCGGGGAAGGTGATCGCGGTGATCAGCTCATCGGGCTGCAGCACCGTGGTCAGCGCACCCTCGAAGAAATCGGCGGCAGCCACGCTACGGGTGCCGCGCACGCTGGCGATCTCTATCGTCGCGTCGCAGGCCACTGCAATGCCGGGCAGCTCCGCAGCCGGGTCGGCATGGGCGAGGCTGCCGCCGACCGTGCCGCGGTTACGGATCTGGTAGTGGGCGACATGCCCGATCGCTTCGGCCAGCAGCGGCAGCGCGGTCTTCAGGCGGGAATCGCGCTCGATGTCGCGCCAGCGCACCTTTGCGCCCATGCGTACGCCACTGGCATCGATGTCGATGCGGTCCATGCCCGGCAGCTTTCGAAGGTCGACCAGCAGGCGCGGCGAGGCGAGGCGGAAGGCCAGCACCGGCATCAGGCTCTGCCCGCCCGCCAGCGGTTTTGCGTCACCGTCCGGATGGGCGAGCAGCGCGAGCGCTTCGGGCAGGGTGGCGGGCGCGGCGTATTCGAACTGGGGAGGCTTCATCGGATGGGCTCGACTGTCTGCGGGGTGATCGGAAAACGGCGGGGGAACTACTCGGCCTTCACGCCGGCGGTCTTGATGACTTTCGACCAGCGCGCGAGTTCGCTGCGCATGTGGGTGGTCAGTTCCTCCGGCGTGCTGCCGATGGTGACCGCGTTGAGCGAGGCGAGCTTCTCGCGCGCTTCGCCCGAGCCGAGGCCGCGGGCGATCGCCTTCGACAGGATGTCGACCACGTTGCGCGGGGTGCGGGCAGGCGCATAGACCGCGTACCAGGCCGTGACTTCGAACCCGGGCACGCCGCTTTCGCCGACCGTCGGCAGATCGACGCCCGGCACCCGCTTCGCCGTGGCAATCGCGATCGCCCTGAGCTTGCCGGCCTTGAGCTGGCTGACCGCGGCGGTGAGTTCGATCGACATGAACTGCACCTGGCCAGCGATGACGTCGGACATCGCGGGCGCCGAGCCCTTGTAGGGCACATGGGTGATGTCGATGCCGGTGGCGATCTTGAGCATCTCGCCGGCGAGGTGGTGCGGCGAACCCGTGCCGGCCGAGCCGTAGGTCAGGCCGGGCTTGCTGCGGGCGTACTTGATCAGGTCGGGCAGGGTGTTGACCGGCAGCGTCGGGTTGACGACCAGCACATGCGGGATCGTCACCACCAGCGACACCGGCGTGAAATCCTTGATCGGGTCGTAGCTGAGCTGCTGCAGCACCGGATTGATGCCGTGGGTCGTCGTGGCCCCGAGCAGCAGCGTGTAGCCGTCGGGTGCCGCGCGCGCGACCTGCTCGGACCCGATGGCGCCGGCGGCGCCGGCCCGGTTGTCGACGATGACAGGCTGGCCCAGCTGTTCGGTCAGCACCTGCCCCACTACGCGTGCGGTCAGGTCGAGGGCACCGCCGGGCGCAAACGGTGCGATCAGGCGAATGGTCTTCGAAGGGAAGGCCGGCTGCGCGAAGCTCGCTGCAGGCGCCGTGGCCAGCAGGGCGCACAGGATCGTGCGGCGCACGACATTCGCCGGAGGGGCGGGGCGTTCGGTGTTCTGGGCGGGTGTCGGGCGCATGCAGTGGACCTCTCGTGCTGGGGTTCGTGCCGGTTCCCGGTGCCGCCAGCGGGCCGGCAGGCGATGTGATCACATCCGGGAGCTCGCGATATTACGGCAGCATGGGCGATACGCGCGCGGGCGCATGGACCTGTCCGGAAAAAACAGTGCGCGGTTGCCTTCGCGCGCGACGGCGCACTACTATCGATCATCGACAACGAACGCAACAAGGAGCGAACACCATGCCAGCTGCACGCCACCCGATGCCCCCGGAACTCGTCGGGCTGCCGCTCGACACCGTGCTGAAGAAGTTTACCGGGCGATTCAAGGAAAAGACCGCCGACTGGGCCGCGTTCGAAGACGCGAAGATCGAGGGCTGGAAGCGCGCGCAGCATCGCTTCATCGGCGCCGGCGGCTCCGGCAAGCACGATGATCCGTCGGTGATCCCGGCGCGTGGCTTCACGCTGTCGATCATGTTCGTCGAGCCGGGCCAGGGCAATGCGGCGCACACCCATGAAGTCGAAGAGGTATTCTTCGTGCTCGACGGCTTCCTCGACGTATTCGTCGAGGATGAGCAGGGCAACCGTGTGACGACCCGACTGGGCAAGTGGGAGTGCGTCGCCTGCCCGCCTGGGGTGATCCACGGCTACGACAACAACAGCCTCGAGCCGGTCTACTTCCAGGTGATGCTCGGCCGCGCAAGACCCGATACGATGGGTTATGCCGACGAGAAGCTGTACCAGCAGCGGGACGCCCACCTGAAGGGCTGACGTCCCGCCCGCCCCGTCAGGCCTTTGCCGGATCCGCTGCTCAGGCGGTCGGCAAGGCCCAGTCGGGGTGCTGCTTCAGGAACGGCAGCAGCCCCCCTGCGGCGATCAGTGCAAGCACTGCGGGCGGCAGTTTCGGCACCGCTGCGCTGAAGCCGGTGGCCGGCACGGCGATCCGCCCGGCGGCCACGTCGACCTCGATCAGGTCGCCGTCATGGATCGCGGACACGTCGCATTCGGCGATCGGCAGGCCGTTGTTGATCGCGTTGCGGTAGAACTGCCGGCCGAACGACTGTGCGATGACGGCCGACACGCCCATCGCGCGCAGTACGTGCACCGCCTGCTCGCGCGACGAGTTGATGCCGAAGTCCTTGCCGGCGACGATCACGTCGCCCGCCTTGATGCGCTGCGCGAAACCGGGCTGCAGTTGTTCGAATGCATGCTCGGCCAGCCACTGGACCGATTTGCCCATGTTGTACTTGGCCGAGCAGTGGATGTCGGTGCTGACCTCGTCGCCGAGGCGGTGCACGGTCGCGCGGATCGGTGCGACGGTCGATGCGGTGCCGGTCATGGGTGTCTGCGTCATCGGTGTCTCCTTCACGCGGCGCTGCGGATGTCGTACGCGAACTCGCGCGGGTCGGTGACGCGCCCGGTCAGCGCGGAGGCGGCAACCGTCGCGGAGGAGGCGATCAGGATCTCCGACTCGGGATTGCCCAGGCGGCCCTTGAAGTTGCGGTTCGCGCTGGAGATGACGCGCTCGCGATCGGCCGACATCAGCTTGTGCGTGATGCCCACGCAGGTGCCGCAGCCAGCGGCATCCACGGAGGCACCGGCCTCGGTCAGGATCTCGAACAGCCCTTCGCGCATCGCGGCGAGGTAGATCGCGCGCGAGGCCGGAGTGACGACCAGACGCACGCCCCTGGCGATCTTCCTGCCCTTCAGGATGCTGGCGGCCTGGCGGATGTCGTCCAGCCGGCCGTTGGTGCAGGTGCCGATCAGCCCGACGTGCACCGGCTGGCCTGCGAGTTCCGACACGTCCACCACATCGCCGATATCGTGGTTGTGCGCCACCTTCGGCGCCAGGGTCGAGGCATCGATCGCGAAGCGGTCGGCGTAGCGCGCATCGGCGTCCGCGGTGACCGGCTTCGGAGGTTGTGCGCCATGCGCGGCGAGCCATGCGACCGTCTTGTCGTCGCATTCGAGGATTGCGGCTTCCGCGCCGAGTTCGGCTGCGTGGTTCGACAGGGTCATCCGGTCGTCGATGTCCATCGACGCCACCGCGCTGCCGGTGTACTCGATCACCTTGAAGTTCGCACCCTCGGCGCCGAGGCGGCCGAGCATCGCGAGGGTGACATCCTTGGCCCATACGCCCGGGGCGAGGCGTCCGGTGAGCTCGACGCGAATCGTTTCGGGAACCTTGAACCAGGTGCGCCCGGTGGCGAGGATGGCGGCCACGTCGGTGCCTTCGTGTCCGGTGCCGTACACATTGAACGCGCCATAAGTCGTCGAATGGGTATCGGTGCCCACCACCAGGTCGCCTGCGGTGAAGTGGCCATGCTCGGGCAGCACCTGGTGGCAGATGCCGTCGCCGACGTCGTAGATCACCGCGCCGGTGCGCTCGCAGAACTCGCGCATGTCGGCATGCACGTTCGCCGCTTCGCGCGACGGCGGCGGCGAGAAGTGGTCTAGCACGAAGGCGGTGCGCGCCGCGTTGGGCAGCTTGTCGAAACCGAGCGTGGCTACCGCCTTGAGGGCGTTGGCTGCGCGTGCATCGTGCACCATCGCGAAATCGACGCGGGCGACGACGACGTCGCCTGCATTGACCGGGGCACCGCCCGAACGGGCGCCGAGAATCTTTTCAGCCAGCGTATGACCCATCGCTCAGATCCTTCCATGTGAAGGGCGCGATTATGCCCGAGGCAGGCTGCGCATCGGGCCGCCGCAGGCGCCGCGTCCGGTATCATCGGGTGCGCAACGCAGAACCGGGCACGCAGCGCCCTGCAGTGCCGACTCGCTGCTGCGGGCGACCCGTCAATCCGCGCCGATGCCCTCGAACCAGGGGCCGGCCGCACCGGAGGAGTTTCCGTGATCCATCGTCGCACATGCGCCGTCGGCGCTGCCTGCCTGTCCGTTTCCGTCCTGCTCGCCGCTCTTCTTCCGGGCGATGTTTCCGCGCAGGCGGGCTATCCCCAGCGCCCGGTGCGCCTGATCATCCCGTTCGCGCCGGGTGGCGGCACCGATGCGGTCGGCCGCGTGCTGGCACAGCAGCTCGGCGAGCGGCACGGCCAGACCTTCATCGTCGACAACCGCCCGGCCGGCAGCGGTATCGTCGGCGCGCAGATCGTGTCGCAGGCGCCGGCCGACGGCTACACGCTGCTGTTCACGTTCAACTCGTTCGCAAGCAGCGCCCGTCTGGTCGAAAAGCTGCCTTACGACCCGGTGCGCGACTTCACGCCGATCACGCTGGCCACGACTTCGCCGCTGCTGCTGCTTGCCCATCCGTCGCTGCCGGCGTCGAACATGAAAGAGCTGATCGCGCATGTGAAGGCGAGTCAGGGCAAGCTCAACTACGGTTCGTCGGGCAACGGATCGCCGCCGCACCTCGGCATGGAACTGCTGATGTCGCGCGCCGGGCTGTCGATGTCGCATATCCCCTACAAGGGCATCGGCCCGGCAACCGTGGCCCAGCTTGGCAATGAAGTGCAGCTCGCGTTCACGCCGGTGCTGGTCGGCCTGCCGCACATGAAGGCCGGGCGCCTGAAGGCGATTGCCTCGGGCGCGCCGAAGCGCTCGGCTGCGGTTCCCGACGTGCCGACCGTGGCCGAAGCAGCCGGGCTGCCCGGCTTCGACGTGAGCGGCTGGTGGGGGCTGCTGGGGCCGGCAAAGCTGCCGCGGCCGATCGTCGACCTGCTCAACGCGTCGGTACGCCGGATCCTCGACGACGCCGAGGTGCGCCGCAACCTGCTGGCACAGGGCATGGACCCGTCGCCGACCACGCCCGAGGCCTTCGGCGCCCTGATCCGGGAGGATATGGCGGTGTGGGGAGACCTCGGGCGGAAGCTCGGAATCAAGCTGGACTGACTTGCAGCACTGACCCGCAGCACCCTGCCGGGTACCCCGGCAACTGCCCAACGAAGAGGCTGTACATACATGACTGACAAGGTGCTCGAAACCCGCCCGCTGATCGGCCTGATGCTGGGCGATCCGACCGGCATCGGCCCGGAGATCGCCTGCCGGATGATCGCCCGGCGTGCCTGGCCTGCCGGCACCCGGGTGGCCGTGATCGGCGATGCGCGCGTGCTGGCGATGGGCCAGGCGGACGCGGAAGTCGCCTTCCCGGTGCGCCAGTACCCGCAGCTCGAAGACATCGACTGGCACGAGGTCGAGCAGCCCGGCGGTCCGACGCCACTGATCGATCTCGGCAACATGGACCCGGCGGCGCTGCCGCGCGCCGAGGCTTCGCCGCAGGCCGGAAAGCTCGCGGGCGATACCCTGAAGGCGATGATCGACATGGCGCTGGCCGGCCGGCTCGATGGTATCTGTTTCGCCCCGCTCAACAAGGGCGCGATGTTCCGTGGCGGCTGGAACTTCCCGGACGAGCACCAGATGTTCGCCGCGCTCACCGGGCACCAGGGGTTCTACGGCGAGATGAACGTCATCGATCAGTTCGCGACGTTCCGGGTGACCTCCCACGTCTCGTTGCGCAAGGCGGTCGACATGGTGCAGCCGCCGCGTGTCGCCGATGCGATCCGGCTGGCCGACCGTATGCTGCGTGACAAGGGCGTCGCCAGCCCGCGTATCGGGGTTGCCGCGCTCAATCCGCACAACGGCGAGAACGGTCTGTTCGGTGACGAGGAGATCACGATCATCCGCCCGACGGTGGAGCGGATGCGTGCCGAGGGCATCGGCTGCGTCGGTCCGGTCTCGTCGGATGTCGTGTTCATCAAGGCACGTGCCGGCGAGTTCGACGGCGTGGTCATGATGTATCACGACCAGGGACAGATCGCGACCAAGCTGCTCGGGTTCAACAAGGGCGTCACCGTGACGGCGGGGCTGCCGACCGTCTTCACCACGCCGGCGCACGGGACGGCCTTCGACATCGTCGGCAAGCACGTGGCCGGCAGCGGCGCGATGGAGGCGGCGATGGACATCGGCGCGCGGCTGGCTGCGTCGCGCAAGGCCGGGGCAAGCTGAACAACCAACGGAGATGAAGATGACACTACGACCAAGGCAACAGCATCGCCACTTCGCTATCCCGTCCCTGGCCGGCCTTGCGTCGATCGCACTGGCCGTCATGCCCTGCGCCGCGAACGCACAGCAGAAAGGACCGGCCTATCCCGACCGTCCGGTGCGCATGCTGGTCGGCTTCGCGCCCGGCGGCGGCGCGGACACCGCGGCACGTCCGGTCGCCCAGCGGCTGTCCGAAGTGCTCGGTCAGCAGTTCGTGGTCGACAACCGGCCGGGCGCCGGCGGCAACATCGCCACCGAGATCGCCGCGCGTGCGACGCCGGACGGCTATTCACTGCTGGTGGGCACGATCGCCGCGCTGGCGATCAATCCGTCTATCTACGAGAAGCTCGCCTTCGACCCGATCCGCGACTTCTCGCCGATCACCAACATGGCGTCCTCGATCAACGTGCTCGTCGTGCATCCGTCGGTGCCGGCGAAGACCGTGAAGGAACTGGTCGCGCTGCTGCGCTCGAAGCCGGGCAGTCTCAACTACGGTTCGTCCGGGGTCGGCAGTGCCGGTCACCTGTCCGGCGTGCTGCTGGAGCACATGACCCGAACCGACATTACCCACATCCCCTACAAGGGCGGGGCGCCGGCCATGGGCGCGCTGCTCGGCGGCGAGGTGCAGATGGTGTTCGCCACCGCGGCCACCGCCATCCCGCAGATCAAGGCCGGCAAGGTGCGTGGCCTCGCCGTGACCACCGCTACCCGGGCCGGGATGCTGCCCGACCTGCCGACGATCGCCGAAGCCGCGCTGCCCGGCTACGAGGCGAACAACTGGTACGGACTCCTCGCGCCGGCGAAGACGCCGAAGGCGATCGTCGACCGCCTGAATGCCGAGACAGTGAAGATCCTCGGGTCGCAGAGCATTCGCGAGATCTATTTCAACCAGGGGCTGGAGCCGACGCCCACCACCCCCGAGGCGTTCGGCGCGTACATCAAGTCGGAGATCGCCAAGTGGTCGAAGCTGGTGAAGGCAGCGGGCGTGAAGCCGGATTGAGGCCCGGCGGCCGGCGCGGCTTGGCCTGCTGCCCGAAGGAAGCCGCCTCCGGGCGGCTTCTTCCGCCGTGCAAGGCGCCACCAGGTGCGCCTCCACTGGATGCATCCCGGTTCAGCGGGCCAGCGTGATGCCCTCGGCGATCATGCGCTCGATCGTCGCCGCGTCGTAGCCCGCCTCGGCCAGAACCTCCCGGCTGTCGGCGCCCAGTTTCGGCGCTGGGCGATAGTCGGCGCGTACCCCGCCGCTCAGCCTGTTCGGCACGCGCATGTTGCGGATGCGGCCTTCGGTCGGGTGGTCCTTCCACTCGAAGAAGCCGGCCTCCGCCAGGTGCGGATCTTCCAGCAGCGTCTCCAGCGTGTGGTAAGGCATGGCCGGCACGTCGGCCGCGTCGAGGATCTCCAGCCACTCGGCGGTCGTCCTGTCCTTGAGCGCCTCGATGCGGATCGCGAAATAGGCCTTCACGTTGCGGTGCCTCGCCGACACCGACGAGAAGCGCGGGTCGGTGACCAGTTCCGGACGGCCGACGGCGCGGAAGAATCCGAACGCCTGCGCGTCGGTGTTGGCGGACACGCAGACCCAGCCGTCCTTCGTCGGCAGCGGCCGTCCGTCCGGGTCGAGCAGCCGCGGGTCGCCGGTGCCGCCGTGGTCGGTCGGCGCGCCCTCGATCGGCGGATCGAAGGTCGCCTGGTACATGTGCTCGTCGAGCACGAAGGCAGCCATGTTCTCGAACATCGGGATCTCGATGGACTGGCCTTCGCCGGTGCGGGTGCGCGCGAACAGCGCCATCACGATCATCTGCACCGCGATCAGGCCGACGGTGCGGTCGCACATCACGATCGGCACATAGCGCGGCTCGCCTACGGCCCGGTGAAGCAGCGCGGACAGGCCGCTGGAGCCCTGGATGATCGTGTCGTAGGCCGGCTTGGCACGGTAGCTGCCGTCCTGGCCGAAGCCGAACATGCCGCAGTAGATGATCTTCGGGTTCACCTTGCGCACGTCTTCGTATGACAGCTTCATCCGCGCCATCGAGTCGGGCCGCACGTTCCAGAGCAGCACGTCGGCGGTGGCGACCAGCTTCAGCAGCGCCTCGCGGCCGGCCGGCTTCTTCAGGTCGAGCACGACGCTGCGCTTGTTCCGGTTCAGGTGCAGGAATTTCGGTCCCATGTTCTCGGTGCGGCCGCGGCCGCCGATGTTGCGCCCGAGATCGCCGGACGGGCTCTCTACCTTGATGACGTCCGCGCCGTAATCGGCCAGCGTGCGCGTGCAGAGCGGCCCGACCACGACCGAGGTGAGATCGATGATGCGCACGCCTTCGAGCGGGCCTCCCGCCATGTCCATCTCCTGTTGAAAAAGCAAGGGTTCATCACCGCCGGCGCTGCGCGCCGGCTTCAGCGCCAGCTTGACACGTCCTCGTCGGTCGCGCATAGCGCGTGCCAGAGCAGGCTGGCGGCCGCCCGCGCGGCGCCGGCGAGTTCGCCGGGTGCCACCTGGTCGCGTGTGTCCTGCGCGGTCAGGATGTGCCGCACGCGGCTCGTCGGCTGGTCGAAACCCGCGATCAGGCGCAGGGCCGGGATGCCGTGCGCCGCGAAGTTCGCATGGTCCGAGTTCGACATCAGCGGTCGATGCAGGGCGATCGGCTGCCCGGCCCCCCGGGCGCTGATGGCAACGAACGCGTCCAGTCCGGCGAAGCCGCTGGTCAGCGCCGTGAGCCTCGGGTCGGCACCGACGGTGTCGAGGTTGATGTCGATCACGAATCGGCTGCGCTCGGCGGGCGTCATCATGGCCAGCCATTGCCGCGACCCGGCCAGCGCCCATTCCTCGGCGGTGAACAGGCACACGCGCAGCCCGAGGGCCGCCTGAGGCATCTGCGGCGCGACTGCGCGCGCCAGCGCGAGTGCAACGGCCAGCCCGCTGGCGTTGTCCATCGCGCTCTCGGCGAGCGGATGGCCGTCGAGGTGCGCCGACAGCACCACCCTGCGCGGATCGTCGGGGTCTCGCCCCGGCAGGTCGAGCATCGGCGTCTGGCCGACCGCTGGCTGGTCCGTTCCCTGCACGAGCAGCCGCGCGCCGGAGGCCTGCGCGGCGGTCAGTCGCACGCTGCCCGCGTGGTCGGTGGCGACGGCCGGTATGCCGTCGCCACCGTTGCGGCCGGACGACCCGGACGTGGGACTTGCCCGCGGATCGGTGTGCGCGATCACGAAGCCTGCGGCACCGGCGGCACGCGCTGCGTCGTACTTCCGGCGCCGGTGTACGTGGTCCGGCGAAAAGGGAAACTCGTGGCGCACCAGCGCGATCCGGCCCGGGATCCGTGCCGCCGCGCGCTGGAAGTCCTCGTCGGTACCGCGCCCGAGATCGATCACGCTGGCCATGAGGCCTGCCGGCGGCGTCGAGGCCGAGCCGAGCAGCGGCTGGCAGGCAAGTGGCGTGCCGTCGGCCAGCGACAGCGAACAGCTTCCCGGCTGCCAGCCGGCATAGTCGACTGGCTCGAGCCAGGTGCGCCCGGTGCGGCTGGCACCGGCGATCTCGGCCAGACGGCCGAGGGTGAAATCGCATGCGCGCCGTTCGCTGTCGGATCCGGCCACCCTTCCGCCGCAGTCGCAGATCGCAGCAAAATCGACGAGCAGTGTCGGCAATCCGTCGGCGACACGCTGCAGCAAGGGTTCGAGTCCGTCAGGGTTCACCGTGCGTACGGTCATGTGTCCTTCCTGTCTTGCGTGCGTGCGTCCGGCCGCGCCGTCGGTTCAGGCCTCGAAGAAGCCGTTCAGTTCGCGCAACGTCTCTTCCGGGCTCTGTTCGTTCGGGTAGTGCCCGCAGGGCAGGGCGACCAGCCGCTCGATGTTCGCGGCATAGCGCGGCCAGACCGTCGACGGCGAATAATACTTCTGCGTGTGGCTGTGTTCGCCCCAGAGCACCAGCGCGGGCTGCTCGACCCGGATGCCGCGCTCGAAAGCATCGCGGTCTGCCTCGTAGTCGACGAACGCGGTCGCACGATAGTCCGAACACACCCCGTGGATCTGTTCAGGCGTGCAGACCCGGATGTACTCCTGCACGTCTTCCTCGGAGAAGCCGCCCTTGCCGACACCCTGCTTGAGCAGCTTCTTCCGGATGTAGTAGGCCTCGTTGCCGGCCAGCAGCCGCTCGGGAAAGTCGTACGGCTGGGCCATGAAGAACCAGTGGTAGGAATTCAGGCCCCATTCGCGCGTGCTGTGCGCGAACACATGGTGGGTCGGCAGGATGTCCATGAAGGCGACACGGCTCACCCGGTCCGGGTGGTCGAGCGCCATCCGGAAGGCGACCCGCGCGCCCCGGTCGTGGCCGGCGACCTGGAATCGCTCGAAGCCGAGCGCAGCCATCACCTCGACCTGGTCGAGCGCCATGCGGCCGAAGGTGTAGTTCGAGTGGTCCGGCAGCCCGCGCGGCTTCGAACTGTCGCCGTAGCCGCGCAGGTCGGTCGCGACCACGGTGAAACGCTGCGCCAGACGGTCGGCCAGCCGATGCCAGGAGTGATGCGACAACGGGTTGCCGTGCAGCAGAAGGAGAGCGGGTCCGCTGCCGCCGTGGCGCACGTTTATCTCGACGCCGGGATCGGATGTGGCGATCCGCGCCCGGGCAAATCCTTCGAAGGCCATCCGCACATCCACTCGCCATGATCGACGCCCGGATGGTATCGCAGCCACCGGTGCGCCGAACGCCGTCGCCGCGCGCGCGGCGGCAGCGGACGCGATAGCATGGCACCCGGCACGCGGCCGCAGCGTACGGCCCGCGGCGATACCTCCGAAGGAGTCCAGATGACCACTGGTCAGGCGCGCGCGCTGCGCATGAAGCAACGGCTGCTGCCGCTGCTGGTTCTGCTGTCATCCGTTCCGGCATCGACCGGCATCGCGCTCGCCCAGTCGGCGCAGCCCTATCCGAACCGTCCGTTGCGCTTCATCATTCCGTTCACGCCGGGCGGCAGCAACGACATCTTCGGCCGCATCATCGGCCAGCGCCTGAGCGAGGCGATGGGCCAGCCGGTCCTGATCGACAACCGCCCAGGTGCTGGCGGGCTGCTCGGCGCAGGCCTCGTCGCCAAGGCGCCGTCGGACGGCTACAACCTGATGATCCACTCGACCTCGTTCACCACCAACGTCGCTATCCAGTCGAAGGTTCCGTTCGATCCGTTCCGCGATATCGCGCCGGTCACCCGGCTCGGGATGGGCGCGCTGATGATCACCGTGGCGGCGGAGTCGCCGGCGAAGACGATGGCCGAGCTGATCGCGCTCGCACGCGCGAAGCCGGGGGCGCTCAATTACGGTTCGTCCGGCAGCGGCGGCATCAACCACCTCGCCACCGAGGTGCTCAACCGGATGGCGAAGGTGCAGACGGTGCACGTGCCGTACAAGGGCATCGGCCCGGCGCTCACCGACCTGATGGGCGGGCAGATCCAGTTCCTGCTGTCGGGTATCCCGAACGTGATGCCGCAGGTGAAATCCGGCCGCGTCCGTGCGCTTGCCGTGTCGACGCCGACCCGCTCGCCGTTCGTGCCCGACGTGCCGACGATCGCCGAGTCGGGCGTGCCCGGCTATGCGGCGGTGCTCTGGTGGGGCCTGTTCGCACCCGGCGGCACGCCGAGACCGATCATCGACCGGCTTAACGCCGAAACCGTCAAGGTGCTGCAGACGGCCGAGATGCGCGAGCGCCTGGCCGCCGAGGGCGCGGAGCCGGCTGGCACCACGCCCGAGGCGTTCGCGCGCATCGTGCGCGACGAGATCCTGTTCTGGCGCGCCGTGGCCCGCGACGCGGCCATTCGTCCGGACTGAACGCAATGGCAAAGGCAAACGCCGGGCCTTCGTCCGCGCCGGCTCCCCGCGCCCTGAAGCAGCGCGCATTCGCCACCGATGCGCGCGGTCCGTTGCACGGCGTGCGCGTGCTCGACCTGTCGCGGGTGGTTGCCGGCAACATGGTCAGCCTCGCGCTCGCCGACTTCGGTGCCGAGGTGATCAAGGTCGAGACGCCCGACGGCGATGCGCTGCGCGACTGGCTGGTGAACGGGGTGCCGACGAACTGGAAGGTGTACGCGCGCAACAAGAAAAGCCTCTGCCTGAACCTGCGCCGGCCGGAGGCGATCGAGGTTCTGCTGTCGCTGGTCGAGCGTTCTCAGGTGCTGATCGAGAATTACCGCCCCGGCACGCTGGAGAAGATGGGGCTGGGCCCTGGCGTGCTGCATGCACGCAACCCGAAGCTCGTCGTGGTTCGCGTCACCGGCTGGGGCCAGGACGGACCATATCGGCACAAGCCCGGCTTCGGCACCCTCGCCGAGGGCATGTCCGGCTTCGCTGCGCTGAACGGCTTCGAGGACCGGGAACCGGTGCTGCCGCCCATGCAACTGGCCGATTGCACCGCCGGCCTGTACGGCGCCTTCGCCACGATGGTCGCGCTGCGCGAGGTCGAGGTGAATGGCGGGGCAGGCCAGTCGATCGACGTGTCGCTGTTCGACCCGCTGTTCTCGGTGATGGGACCACAGGCCGCCAGCTACCGAGCGAGCGGGCGGCTGCGCAGCCGCACCGGCAGCCGCTCGACCACGGCCGCCCCGCGCAACGCCTACCGCACCCGCGACGAGCGCTGGGTGTGCCTGTCGGCATCGACGCAGGCGATGGCCGAGCGGGTGCTGCGCTCGATCGGCCGCCCGGACCTCGTCGACGATCCGCGCTTTCGCACCAATGCCGACCGCCTGCGTCATTCGGTCGAGCTCGATGCGGTGATCGGCGCGTTCATCGCCGGCCGGACGCTCGACGAGAACCTGGCATTCTTCGACCGCGAGGAAGTCACCGTGGGGCCGATCTACGACATCTCGCAGATCATGCAGGATCCGTACGTGGTCGAGCGTGAAGTGCTGGCAGACTATCCGGATGCCGACATGGGCCAGGTGCCGATGCACTGCGTCGTACCCCGGCTGTCGGCGACGCCCGGTGCGATCCGGCTGCCCGCGCCTGCCCTGGGCGAGCACAACGACGCGATACTCTCGGCAGCCGGCTTCGACCTGGCGCGCATCGCCGCCCTGCGCGCCAGTGGCGCGCTGGTGGACCCGGCCAGCGGCGCGCTGGTCGACGCCGCCAGTGGCGCCTGAAAACAACGGAACAGGAGATCTCGATGCATACCCAGGATGAACTGCCTGTCTGGCGTTCGCTGCTCTACGTACCGGTCAACGTCGAGAAATTCGTCGACAAGGCGCATACGCGCGCCGCAGACGTGATCCAGCTCGACCTCGAAGACGCCGTGCCGCCGGGCGAGAAGGCCACTGCCCGCACGCTCGTCGAGAAGAACGCGGCCCGCGTGCGGCAGGGGGGCTCCGACGTGGTGGTCCGCATCAACCAGCCGCTGTCGCTGGCGGTGCGCGACATCGAGCATTCGATCTGCCCCGATGTCGATGGCCTCGCCATCACCAAGGCGGACAGCGCCTCGCATGTGCGGTTGCTCGACGAACTGGTCAGCGAGCTCGAACTGAAGCGCGGCATGAAGATCGGGCACACGAAGTTCATCACGATGATCGAGACGCCGGACGCCTTTCTGCGCATCGACGAGATCCCGCGTGCGTGCCCGCGCGTGGTCGCGATGAACATCGGCGGCGAAGACTTTGCCCTGAACTGCGACATGCTTCCGGAAGAGGACGTGCTGCTGCACCCCAAGCAGCGCATGATCATCGCGGCGCGGGCCGCCGGCGTGATGCCGCTGGGCTTCATCGGCACGGTCGCCGACTTCAGCGACTGGGACAAGTTCCGCGCGATGGTGCGCAAGTCGCGCCGCTTCGGCTTCGATGGCGCCGGCTGCATCCACCCCGGGCAGGTGAAGATCGTCAATGCCGAGTATTCCCCGTCCGACGAGGAGGTCGCGTTCGCGCGCAAGGTGATCGAGATGAACGCCAAGTTCGCGGCCGAGGGCCGCGGGTCGTTCCAGATCGACGGCAAGATGATCGACATCCCGATCGTCGTGCGCGCCGAGAAGCTGCTGCGCAGGCACGACAAGATCAAGGCGCGCGAGGCCCGTACCCTGGCGGCCGCATCATGAGCAACCACATGAACACCGACGAACAGAAGGAACAGGCCGTCGCCGAGGCACTCGCGGTGCGCGCCCGCTTCGCGGCGCTCAGCCCGGCTGCGCTGCAGGCCGCGGTGGCCGGCCTGCTGACCGGCGCCCGCTCGCACAAGATGTGGCTGTCGCGCGAGGTCGACGACGCCACGCTGCACCGGTTGTACGACCTGATGAAGTGGGGCCCGACCAGCGCGAACTGCAACCCTGCACGGATCCTGTTCATCCGCACCCGGGAGGGCAAGGCCCGGCTGATCCCGACCCTCGACGTGGGCAACGTGGCGAAGGTGCGCGAGGCGCCGGTCACCGCGGTGATCGCCTACGACACCCTGTTCTTCGAACACCTGTCGCGGCTGTTCCCGGCCGGCGACCATGCGACCCACTTCCGCACCCATCCCGATGCGGCCGAGCCGTATGCGCTGCGCAACAGCACGCTGCAGGGCGCCTGGCTCATGATTGCCGCGCGCGCTTTGGGTCTCGATGTGGGACCGATGTCCGGCTTCGACAACGCCAAGGTCGATGAAGTGTTTTTCCATGGCACGTCGTTCAAGTCCAACTTCATGGTCAACCTCGGCTACGGCGACGTGGCCGCGCTGCCGCTGCGCCTGCCCAGGCTGTCCTTCGACGAGATGTGCACGCTTCTGTAGCCGTTACGACAAGACCAGGTACCAGCCCGGAGGAGAATCCGATGCAACCGACTGCCCGATCGATCATCTGCAATGCCGCGCGCGCCCTGGCCATCGGCTTGCCGCTCGCCGGCACTGCGGCCCAGGCGCTGGCGCAGGCCCAGTCGTCGTCCTTTCCGTCGCGTCCGCTGCGCGTCGTGGTCGCGTTTCCGCCGGGCGCCACGACCGACACCATCGCCCGGCTGCTGCAGCCGCGCCTGGCCGAAGCCTTCGGCCAGCCGGTGCTGATCGACAACCGGGGCGGCGCCGGTGGCAACATCGGCGCCCAGATCGTCGCCAAGGCTGCGCCCGACGGCCATACGCTGCTCGGCACGAGCGTAGCGTTCGCGGTGAACGTCAGCCTGTTTTCGCGACCGGGCTTCGAGATCCGCGACTTCGTCCCGGTCGCCATGGCCACGCTGACGCCGAACATCCTGTTCGTCCACCCGTCGGTCAAGGCCACCAGCCTGAAGGAACTGCTCGCGCTGGCCCGGACCGAGCGTCTGAGCTATGCGTCGTCCGGCACGGGCACGACCACGCATCTCGCGGCCGAGGTGCTGTTCCGGCAGTTGAACAAGCTCGACATCACACACGTGCCGCACACGCCGGCCGCCGCGGTCACCGCGGTGCTCGGTGGCCAGGTGCCCATCGGCAGCACTTCGATGCCGCCAGCGGTGCCGCTCGCCCAGGCCGGCAAGATCCGGCCGATTGCGGTGACCAGCGCGAAGCGCTCGGCGACGCTGCCCGACGTGCCGACCGTCGCGGAACTCGGCTATCCCGGCTTTGCCGACTACACCTGGATCGCATTCCTCGCGCCGGCCGGTACCCCGGCGCTGGTGGTCGGGCGCCTCAACGCCGAGATCAACCGTGCGCTCGAAGCAACCGATGTGCGCGAGCGGATGAGCGGTCTCGCGATCGAACCGACGCCGATGTCGCCGGCCGCATTCGGCGCCGTGCTGCGAAATGACGTCGAGCGCTACGCGAAGATCGTGAAGCAGCTCGGATTGAAGGCAGACTGAACCCGCCCGGTACGGACCCAGGAGGACGCATGCAGGCGATCGACCGCAATACCCTCACCGATGCGGTCATCGCGTCGTTTGCTGGCGCGCACGATCCCCGCCTGAAGGAAGTACTGGGCGCACTGGTGCGCCACCTGCATGCTTTCGCGCGAGAGGTCGAGTTGCGGCCCGAGGAGTGGCGCGCGGGCATTGCATTCCTCACCGCCGCGGCTGCGATCACCGATGACCGGCGCAACGAGTTCGTGCTGACCTCGGACATCCTGGGGCTGACCTCGCTCACCGACCTGCTGCAAAGCGTGCCCGGCGCGACCGAGCGCAGCGTACTGGGGCCTTTCCACGCCGAAGGCTCGCCGGAACTGGCGGTCGGCGGAGACCTGATCCGTGCCAATGCCGGGCAGCCGGTACTGGTCTGCGGACGCGTGCTCGACCTCGCCGGGAAGCCGGTACGCGGGGCGACGCTCGACTTCTGGCAGACAAATGCCGTCGGGCACTACTGGCAGCAGGATCCTGGCCAGAGCCCGGACAACCTGCGTTTCCGCATGACGCTGGGCGATGACGGCACCTATGCGTTCACCACGGTGCGGCCCGCGCCGTATACGGTGCCCTACGACGGCCCGGTCGGTGACCTGCTGCGCGCCGGCGGTCGGCACGCGTGGCGTCCCGCGCATTTCCATTTCCGGGTGCTGGCCGACGGCTTCGCGCCGCTGACGACCGAACTGTTTCCCGCCGACGACCCGTACATCGACCAGGACGCGGTGTTCGGCGTGCGCGCGTCACTCGCGATCCCGTTCGTGCAATGCGATTCACCCGAAGAAGCTGGGCGGTACCGGTTGCCGAACCCGTTCGAACGGGTCGAGTTCGATTTCCGGATGTCGCCTGCGCGCTGATCCACGGGTCCCGGACGCCCTCAACTTGCCGGTCCGTTGACCGATAACGGAGGGATGTGCAGCATGGCCGCATAACCCAGTCGTTCGATCCGCGATACCGATGCCTCAAGAGTCCGTCCCGTCCCCCCGCCCGGCCCGCACCCCGGGTGAGCTCGCGCGCGAGACCCTGAAAGTACTGGCCAGTCGCCGGATCGCGCCCACGCCGGAAAACTATGTGCAGGTCTATGCCGAGATCGCCGGTACCCCGGCGGTCGCGATGCCTGGCCGGCCAGCGGCTGCTGGAGCCGATCCGACCGACTGGTCTCAGGTGATCCGCGACCTGCTGCGCCAGCTCGAGGTACGCCACGCGGCCGTCTCGCTGAGCCAGAAGAGGGAGGGCCTGGAGCGGTTGCTGATCAGCTTTCGCAGGTCTCCCCAGCTCGGTGACAAGCTCGCCTCGATGGTGAAGGCGTGGGGCGAAGCCCTGCCGTCGGCGCCGGGAGCGCTGGTGGTCGATGCAGCCGAGGACGCTGTCGCGCCGGCTGGCGCGCCATTCGTTGCCACCGCTGCCGTTGCCACCGCTGCCGTTGCCCCTGCACCGTGGCAGGCGTCGCCCGTGTTCAACGGTATCGCGGCGACGAATCCCCCGGCATCGGACGTGATCCTGCTGCCGATGGTGCAGGACCTTGCGCAGACGCTGCGCGAACTGCTCGCCGGGGTTTTCGAGCGCGAGGTGGCGCCGCGGGTATCCGACTACCCGAAGCTGGCCGGTACCGTATCCCGGTTGCCATCCCTGGTGCGTGCGGCGGCGACCCCGGCCGATTGCGCGGCAGTCGACACGGCGATCGGCCATGCGTTGCGCGAGGCCGAGCTGGTGCAGGTGGAACAGCGGTTGATCGTCGAGGACTCGATGGCGCTGGTGCGCATGCTGGTCGCCAATCTCGCCGAACTGGTGGACGACGACCGCTGGGTTGCCGGGCAGGTGCAGATGCTGGAGCGAACCGTGGCCCAGCCCCCTACGTCGCGCACGCTCGCCGACGCGCAGGCGCAGTTCCGCGAGACGGCGGAACGGCAGCGCGCGCTCAAGCAGGCGCTGCGCGAGATGAAGCGCACGCTGAAGGAACTGATCGGCGTGTTCGTCGAGCGCGTGGGCGAGATGGCCCGGAGCGCGGTCGATTACCAGACGCGGATCGTCGGCTATACCGAGCGGGTGCGCGTGACCGAGAACGTGAATGCGCTGCGCGAGGTGCTCGACGACCTGATGGTCGACATCCGCCGGATGCAGATCGACGCGACGCGATCGCGCGACGACGTGCTCGGCGTGAGTGAGCAGGCGACGCGTGCCCGGGCGAAGGTCGCCGAACTCGAGGCGGAACTTGCCCGCGTGAGCGCCGCACTGCGGGAGGACGCGCTGACCGGCGCGCTCAACCGGCGCGGGCTCGACGAAGCCGTCGAACGGGAGGCCTCGCGCGCGCATCGCTACGGTTCGCAGCTGTGTTTCGCGATGATCGACATCGACAACTTCAAGAAGCTGAACGACCGCCTCGGCCACCAGGCCGGAGACGAGGCCCTGCGCTACCTGGTGTCCATGGTGCGCGGCATGCTGCGTCCGTCCGACACGGTCGGCCGCTATGGTGGCGAGGAGTTCGTGCTGCTGCTGCCCGAGACGCCGCTGGAGGATGCGAAGGCCGTCGTCGAGCGCCTGCAGCGCGAACTGACCCGGCAATTGTTCCTGCACGACAACAGGAAGGTCCTGATCACGTTCAGCGCCGGCGTGTCGCGGATGCAGCCAGGAGAACCCGGCGCGGAGGCGCTGCGCCGGGCGGACCAGGCGATGTACCGGGCCAAGCGCAAGGGCCGCAACCGGGTGATGCTGGCCGGCGGCGACTGAACGCCGGTCCGGACGCGCTGCGCGGCCGGGCGCTGCGCGCTGGTGTACGCTCATGGCTGTTGCAATCGACTGCGCTTCCACGATGTCAGACAGTCCCGATCGTCCGCCGGCTGCAGGCCCGGCATCTGCGCTTCCCCTGGCAGGGCTGCGCGTGCTTGAACTCGGCCAACTGATCGCCGGCCCGTTCGCGGGCAAGATGCTCGCCGATTTCGGGGCCGACGTGATCAAGGTCGAGCCGCCGGGCGGCGGCGACCCGCTGCGCAAGTGGCGGATGCTCAAGGATGGCACCTCCGTCTGGTGGCAGGTGCAGTCGCGCAACAAGCGGTCGGTGGCACTCGACCTTCGCTGCAGCGAGGGGCAGGAACTCTGCCGCCGGCTCGCCAGCGAGGCGGACGTGGTGATCGAGAACTTCAAGCCCGGCACCCTGGAAGGCTGGGGCCTGGGCTACGAGGCGCTGGCAAGTGGCAACCCCGGCCTGGTGATGCTGCGCATCTCCGGCTATGGCCAGGATGGTCCGTACGCCGACCGGCCCGGCTTCGGCGTGATCGCCGAGGCGATGGGCGGGCTGCGACACCTGTCTGGCGAGCCTGGCCGTCTGCCGGTGCGGGTGGGCGTGTCCATCGGCGACACCCTGGCTGCCCTGCACGGCGTGATCGGCTTGCTGCTCGCGCTCTACCACCGCAAGGCGCAGGGCGCAGCAGGCCGTGGCCAGGTGGTCGACGTTGCCCTTTACGAGGCAGTATTCAATTGCATGGAAAGCCTGCTGCCCGAGTACAGCGCGTTCGGAGCGGTACGTGAACCGGCGGGCAGCGCGCTGCCGGGTATCGCCCCGAGCAACGCCTACCGCTGCGCCGATGGCGCGGTGCTGATCGGCGGCAATGGCGACAGCATCTATCGCCGGCTGATGGACCTGATCGGCCGTGCCGACCTGCGCGATGCACCCGACCTCGCATCGAACGATGGCCGTGCCAGGCGCGCTGCCGAACTCGATTCGGCGATCGGTGCCTGGACCGCGGCGCGGCCGCTCGCAGAGGTGCTCGACGGCCTGACACGCGCGCGGGTTCCGGCAGGCCGCATCTACACCGCGCGCGACATCGCCGAGGATCCGCATTACCGGGCACGCGGCATGATCCAGCGCATCACCACGACGGAAGGGTACGAACTCGACGTGCCCGGCGTGGTCCCGAGGCTGTCCGCGACGCCCGGCCGGCTCTCGACGCTGGCGCCGGCGCTTGGCCACCATACGGCGCAGGTGCTGCGCGATTTGGGCATCAGCGAGTCGGCCATCGCCGAACTCGCGGCGAAGAATGTCATCGAGACCGGCGGGGAGGCAGACTGATGATGGATCCATGCGCTGGTGCCGTGCGCCGCGTGTTCCTGCAGGATGTCGCGATGCGCGACGGGCTGCAGGCGGAGAGTGTGTTCGTGCCGACAGACGACAAGGTCGCATTCGTCGATGCCTTGTCCGCGACCGGTCTGGCCAAGATCGAGGTGACCTCGTTCACCTCGCCCAGGGCGATCCCGATGCTGGCCGACGCCGACGAGGTGATGCGCCGCATCCAGCGGGTACCCGGCGTGGAGTACACGGTGCTGGTGCCCAACGTGCGCGGCGTCGAGCGTGCGCTGGCTGCGCCGCCGGACGAGTTCAACCTGGTGATGTCGTGTTCGGAGACGCACAACCTGGCCAATCTCCGGATGACGCGCGAGCGGTCGGTCGCCCAGTTGCTGGAGGTGATGCGGCTGTCCGCCGAGGCGCGCGTGCCCGTCAACGTGTCGCTGTCGTGCAGCTTCGGCTGCCCGATGGAGGGCGACGTGCCCGCAGGCGAGGTGCTGGATTTCGCCGCGATCTTCATCGATGCCGGTGCCCGCGGCGTCACGCTGTGCGACACCACCGGCATGGCCTATCCGACCCAGGTCGCCGCGCTGTGTGCCGATTACCGCCGGCGTTTCGCTGGCGCGATGCTGACGCTTCACGTGCACAACACGCGTGGCATGGGGCTGGCGAATGCACTGGCGGCGCTGCAGGCCGGCGTCGATCGGTTCGATGCGTCGCTTGGCGGACTCGGCGGTTGTCCCTATGCGCCGGGCGCGACCGGCAACGTGTGCACCGAAGACCTCGCGCACATGCTGGTGCTGGAGGGCTGCAGCATCGGCGTCGACCTGCCTGCGCTGCTCGACTGTGCGCGACGGCTCGGAGCGCTGGTCGGCCATGAACTCCCCGGGCAACTGGTGAAGGCCGGGCGCAGGCTCGACCTGCATCCGGTGCCGGCTTCGGTCGCCCAGTCGCGCGCCCGTGCGGAGGTGCCATGATCGATCACCTGGACCACCTGGTGCTGACCACCACCGACCCGGCCCGTGCAATCGATTTCTACACGCGCGTGCTCGGCATGCAGCTCGAGCGCTTCGGCGTGACGCCCGAGCTGCCGCAAGGCCGGGTCGCATTCCGTTTCGGCAACCAGAAGATCAATCTGCATGTGAAGGGTGCGGAGTTCGAGCCGAAGGCGCACCTGCCGGTGCCGGGCGCCCTCGACCTGTGCTTCATCGCGGCGCTGCCGCTCGAGGCGGTGATCGAGCGCCTGGAGGCGGCAGGTGTGCGGATCGAGGACGGTCCCGGGCCGCGCACCGGCGCGACCGGCCGCATCCGCTCGGTGTATGTTCGCGACCCCGACCTCAACCTGATCGAGATCTCGGAGTACCTGCGGTCCTGAGGTACCCTTGCCACGCAGTGCGACCGGCGGAGCCCGGCCACGGTATCGGCAGTCTGGAACCCGCATTGTCCGCACGGCACGGTGCGGCGGCAGATGTGCATCGGAGGAGAGACAAGATGAAACGGATGATCGCCGGCCTGCTGCTGGGCCTGTCCACGGTTGCGGCAGCGCAATCCTTCCCCTCGCGGCCGGTCACGCTGGTGGTGGCCACCGTTCCCGGCGGGTCCACCGACTTCACCGCCCGCCTCCTGCAGGAGCCGCTGTCGAAGGCGCTCGGCCAGCCGGTGCTCGTGGAGAACCGCGGCGGCGCCTCGGGCAACATCGGTACCGAACTGGTCGCGCGCGCGAAGCCCGATGGCCACACCCTGCTGCTGCAGTTTTCGGGCTTCCACGTTGGCAATCCGCACCTCTTCAAGGGCCTGAAGTGGGATCCGGTCAAGGATTTCGTGCCCATCGCGATGGCACTTTACGCGCCGCAGGTGATCGCCGTCGGGCCGTCGACGAAGGTCACCACGATGAAGGAACTGGTCGACCTGATCCGGGCCAACCCCGGCAAGATCAGCTATGGCTCCTCCGGCGCGGGGTCGATACAGCACCTGTCCGGCGAAATCCTGGAGCAGCAGGCCGGCGGAAAGATGATCCATGTTCCCTACAAGGGCAGCGGTCCGGCCGTGGTCGACCTGATGGCCGGCAACATCGACATGTTCATCACCACGCCGCCCGGCGTGATCCAGCAGGTGCAGGCAGGCAAGCTGCGGGCGATTGCCTATGCGGCACGCAACCGCCACCCGTCGATGCCGACGGTGCCGACCGCGGCCGAAGCCGGCTTCCCGAAGTACGAGGTGGCGTCCTGGTTCGGCCTGCTCGGGCCGGCGGGCCTGCCGCCGGAGGTGGTCAGGCGCCTGTCGGAAGAAGTCCGGCGGATCGTCGAGGGACGGGAGTTCCGGGAGAAGGCCGACTCGCAGGGTGCGTTCGCCCAGTACCAGGATCCCGCAGCATTCGCCAAGACGATTGCCCAGGAACTGGCCTACTGGGGTGCACTGATCCGCAACGCCGGAATCGCGGCCGAGTAACCCGGCCAGCGGTGCTGCGGCGCCGCTAAAGCCGCACGCCTGGATGCCGTTAACAGGGGACTCTCCTGCTGGAGTGGTCTCGATGTCCGTACGCGTGTCGCCGGGGCGCGCCGTGTCCCCGCGCATCCTTGCTGTCGTGTTCGCCGCCTGGCTGGGCACCACCGGTGCCCTGCTGTGGCACCTGGACGCCGGCAACAGGCTCCGCGGAATTACCTGCGCGGCGCCCCGCTGAAAGCCTGCCATGATCGATGAAGTCGCCAATCCCGCCTCGGGTCAGACCCTGCTGCAGCTCCTGCAGCGCAGCACCGACCGGCTGATGCTCGGCGCCTGCGCACTGCTGCTGGTGATCTGCGCGGGCATGGGGGCCATGGGCGACGGCCTGACTGTGGCGCTGCTGGTCGGGGTACCGGCGCTGGCCGTTCCGCTCGGGCTCTACCTGGCCGCGCCTGGCAGCCTCGCGGTGCGCCTTGCGATCGCCGCGTCGATGATGATCTACCCCGCGCTGATGATCCAGCTCAGCCACGGCCTGATCGAGATGCACTTCGGGATCTTCGTGCTGCTCGCCTTCCTGCTCGCCTACTGCGACTGGCGACCGGTGGTGTTTGCGGCCGCGCTGATCGCCCTCCACCACCTCGGCTTCGATGCAATGCAGCGGGCCGGTCTCGGCGTCCATGTATTCTCCGAGTCGCAGGGCTTCGGCTGGGTACTCCTGCACGCAGCCTATGTGGTCGTCGAGGCCGGCGTTCTGTGCTACCTCGCACTGATGCTGGCGCGGCTGCTCGAACGCAGCGAGCAGGCGGTCGCCTTCGCCGTGCACGTGGCCGATGGCAAGCTCGACCATGTGTTCGACCGCCGCACGGTCGTCGACAGCCCGATGATCGCAGCGCTGGAGCGCATGCAGTCGAGGCTGGTCGCGACGCTGCAGACGGCTTCCAGCAGTGCACGGCAGGTGGCGGGTGCGTCCACCTCGCTGGCGGACACGGCCCGGCGCATCGCCGACGGCAGCGGCGACCAGTCGAGGGCGGCTTCCACTGCGGCCAGCACGGTCGAGCAGATCAGCGCGTCGATCAGTTCCATTGCCGACAGCGCGCAGCAGGCGTGCGGCGCGGCAGAGCAGTCTGCGCAGCGTGCCGCGCTGGGCGCGAGTGTCATCGAGGATGCCGTCGCCTCGATGCAGTCGATGGCGCGCTCGGTGAACGAAGCGGCGGTCGTCGTCGAGTCCCTGGGCGAGAAGTCCGAGGCGGTGCACAGCGTCGTGCGCATCATCAAGGACATCGCCGAGCAGACCAACCTGCTCGCGCTCAACGCTGCCATCGAGGCCGCGCGCGCCGGGGAGGCCGGCCGCGGCTTCGCGGTGGTGGCGGACGAAGTGCGCAAGCTGTCCGACGAGACCGGGCGCTCGACCGGCGAGATCAGCCGCATGATCGACGAGATCATGGCCGTCCGCGGCCAGGTCACCGAACGCATCGCCGATGCCGTGCACAAGGTCGATGCCGGGTTGTCTTATGCCGGCGATGCCGGCTCGACGATCGGCGCCATCCGCGAACAGTCGGCGCTGGCACGCGACAGCGTGCGCGAGATCGCGACAGCATTGCAGCAGCACGCACTGGCAGCCAGCGAGATATCGACGCACGTCGCGCAGATCGCCGCGATGACCGACCATGCCCGGGAGGCGACGGCGGCCATCGCCGACGACGCACTGCAGCTCACCGCGACTGCGGGTTCACTGCAGGCAGCGGTCAGTCAGTACCGGCTCGGAGCCGCCTGAAGCGCGGCAGGTGCGCTGCGCGGGCAGCAAAAAACAGCCGGCAGGGTCGCCCCTTCCGGCTGAAGCTGCTTGCGTCGCTGGCCGCGACCGCAGTGACGACAGTATTCGCCTCCGGTGTACGATCCGCAAGCGCTATTACGAACTGTTACGGGTTCCCGCCCGTCCAGTGCTCGGCCGGACTCGCCCGCGCACTTTCCCGGCATTCCAGGAGGAATACATGACGCAGGACCTCGATCGCCTCGCCGAATGGATCGGCAACCGTGAATCCGACATCGACTACGTGACGGTGCCCTCCGTGCACCGGCTGTCGTGCACGCTCGATCGGGACGATCCGCGCCCGAAGGTCGGCGATCCGTTGCCGATCGGCTGGCACTCCATCCTGTTCCCGCGCGTGGTGCGCCAGTCGCAGATCGGGCCGGATGGCCATCCCCGGCGCGGCGATTTCCTTCCGCCTGTGCCGCTGCCGCGCCGGATGTTCGCCGGCAAGCGCATCACGTTCGAGGGCGAACTGCGGGTCGGCGACGAGGTCAGGCGCGAATCGGTGATCCAGAGCGTGACGCCGAAGGCGGGCAAGTCGGGCCAGATGGTGTTCGTCACCGTGCGCACCGAGATCTCCAGCGCCCGCGGGCTGGCCGTGGTCGAGGAGCAGGACATCGTCTACCGCGAGGAGCCGGACCCGAACGCGCCCCGGCCACCCGCGGCCCCGATGGCCGCTCCGGGTACTGCGGTCTGGAAGACGGTGGTGACGCCGGACCCGGTGATGCTGTTCCGGTATTCCGCGCTCACCTTCAACGGCCACCGGATCCACTACGATCAGCCCTACGTGACCGGCACCGAAGGCTACCCGGCGCTGGTGATGAACGGGGGGCTCACCACGCTGCTGGTGTTCGAACTCGCGCGCGCGAACGCGGGCGGCCCGTTGCGCCACATGGCGTCCCGCAACGTCCGCCCGCTGTTCGTGGACCGGGCAATCACCCTCTGCGGCGAACCTGCGGCCGACGGTCGCAGCGCGAAGCTGTGGGCCGAGGACGACACCGGAGCGGTTGCGTTGAGCGCGACGGCCGATTTCGCCGTCTGACCGGTATCGGCAAAGCGGGCGGCTGCCGGAGCCGCCGGTGCGTGGCGGCAGTGGCCGCGCTGCACGGTCGCCTCGGGTAAACTCGTCGGCTTTCCACGATGTGCCGCCGACCGACGGTCGCGGCGCCAGGTGACTGAACAGATGGAAGAATTCGCCCGAATCCGACGCCTGCCACCGTACGTGTTCAACATCACGGCGGAGCTGAAGATGGCCGCCCGCCGCCGCGGCGAGGACATCATCGACCTGTCGATGGGAAACCCCGACGGGCCGACGCCCCCGCACATCGTCGCCAAGATGATCGAGGCAGCGCAACGGCCGGACACCCATGGCTACTCGGTGTCCAAGGGAATCCCGCGCCTGCGCAAGGCCATCTGCAACTGGTACCAGACCCGCTACGGTGTGGAACTCGACCCGGACAGCGAGGCCATCGTCACCATCGGGTCGAAGGAGGGCATCGCCCACCTGGCGCTCGCCACCCTCGAACGCGGCGACATCGTGCTGGTGCCCAACCCCAGCTACCCGATCCACATCTACGGCCCGGTGATCGCCGGCGCCGACATCCGCCATGTGCGGATGACTCCGGGCGTCGACTTCTTCGACGAACTCGACCGTGCGATGAAGGAGTCGTACCCGAAGCCGAAGATGCTGATCCTGAACTTCCCGTCGAACCCGACCAGCCAGTGCGTGGACCTGCCGTTCTTCGAGAAGATCATCGAAATCGCCCGCCGCCATGAAATCTATGTCGTGCACGACCTTGCGTACGCCGACATCACGTTCGACGGCTACCGTGCCCCGTCGATCATGGAGGTGCCCGGTGCGCGCGACGTCGCGGTCGAGTTCTTCACGATGTCCAAGAGCTACAACATGGCGGGCTGGCGCGTCGGCTTCATGGTCGGCAACCGCGACCTCGTGTCGGCGCTGGCACGGATGAAGAGCTACCACGACTACGGCACCTTCACCCCGATCCAGATCGCCTCGATCCTCGCGCTCGAAGGCCCGCAGGAGTGCGTGCGCGAGATCGCGATGACCTACCAGAAGCGGCGCGACGTGATGGTGCAGGGCCTGCACGGGGCCGGGTGGATGGTCGAGTCGCCCAAGGCGGCGATGTACATCTGGGCGAAGATCCCCGAGGCCTACGCGAAGATGGGTTCGCTCGAGTTCTCGAAGAAACTGCTGGACGAGGCCAAGCTGGCCGCATCGCCAGGCATCGGCTTCGGCGAGTACGGCGACGACCATGTCCGGCTCGCGCTGATCGAAAACGAGTCGCGCATCCGCCAGGCGACGCGCGGCGTGAAAGAGATGTTCCGCAAGGATGGGCTGCTCTGATGAAACCGATCAACGTGGGTCTGCTGGGTATCGGCACCGTGGGTGGGGGTACCTTCGGGGTACTCGCGCGCAACCGTGACGAGATCGAACGGCGTGCCGGGCGCGGGATACGCATCACGCGCGTCGCCGACAAGGACCTGCCGCGCGCGCGCGCGCTCGTGGCCGGCTGCACGCCGGCCGGCGAAGCGGCGGCACAGGTCGTCGACGATGCGTTTTCGGTGGTGCGCGATCCGGACGTCGATATCGTCGTCGAACTGATCGGTGG